>JBAOHZ010000008.1 GCA_037045225.1 Nitrospira sp. | reverse complement strand
CGGGCCGAGGATTATTGGCGTTCTCACCAAGTCCCGATGGGCGACATGGACAAGGCGTCGCACGTCACGATCCTCGAAAAATGGATGAAGCGTTACAAGCCGCAGGACCTGTTCGATAAGACCGGACGCCTCAAGCCCGAACTCCAGGAGCTGGCGCCGCAGGGAACGCGTCGGATGAGCGCCAATCCCCACACGAACGGCGGCCTCCTCCTCAAGGATCTACGGTTGCCGGATTTCCGCGACTACGCCGTGAAGGTGACGAAACCTGGTGCGATGGCGGCCGAGGCCACCCGCGTTCAGGGCCGATTCCTCCGCGACGTGATGAAGGTGAACCTGGATAGCCGGAACTTCCGTCTCTTCAGCCCGGACGAGAACAACTCAAACCGTTGGCAGGACGTCTTGGAGATCACGAAACGCACCTGGATCGCAGAGACCTATTCGTACGACGACCGTCTGGATCCCGACGGCCGCGTGATGGAGATCCTGAGCGAGCACCAGTGCCAGGGCTGGCTGGAAGGGTACCTGTTAACCGGCCGGCACGGATTTTTTTCCTGCTACGAAGCGTTCATCCACATCGTGGATTCGATGTTCAATCAACATGCCAAGTGGCTGAAGGTCTGCAATCACATCCCCTGGCGGAGGCCGATCGCTTCGCTCAATTATCTCTTGTCCTCCCACGTCTGGCGGCAGGATCACAACGGATTCAGTCACCAGGACCCCGGGTTCATCGACCATGTCGTCAACAAGAAGGCGGAGGTGGTCCGGGTCTATCTTCCCCCCGACGCCAACTGCCTGTTGTCGATCACCGATCACTGCCTCCGCAGCCGTAACTATGTCAACGTGGTCGTCGCGGGAAAGCAACCGGCTCCGCAATGGCTCACGATGGACGCCGCGGTCAAACATTGCTCGGCCGGCCTCGGAATCTGGGCATGGGCCAGCAACGACAGGGGAAGCGAGCCCGACGTGGTGATGGCCTGCTGCGGCGACGTGCCGACGCTCGAAACATTGGCCGCGGCGGATCTGCTCCGCCTCCATCTGCCGCAATTGAAAGTCCGCGTGATCAATGTGGTGAACTTGATGAAGCTTCAGCCGCCGAGCGAGCATCCCCATGGATTGAGCGACAAAGAATTTGACGCGCTCTTCACGACCGACAAACCGATCATCTTCGCCTTTCATGGATACCCATGGCTGATTCACCGGCTGACCTACCGGCGGACCAATCACCCCAATTTGCACGTGCGCGGCTATAAGGAAGAAGGGACGACCTCGACCCCGTTCGATATGGTCGTGATGAACGACCTCGATCGGTTCCATCTGGTGGGGGATGTGATCGATCGGCTACCGCAGCTCGGGTCACGCGCAGCCTACGCCAAGCAGATGATCCGCGAGAAGTTGCTTGAGCACAAGCAGTACATCGCGAAGCACGGCGACGACATGCCCGAAGTGCGTGATTGGAAATGGAGCGGCAACGGATGATCCAACCGGGAAAAAGCTTTCCTCTCGGCGCGACGGTCTCTTCCGACGGGGTCAACTTCAGCCTGTTCTCCAAGAACAGCACTCGCGTGGAATTGTTGCTGTTCGATCACGTAGGCGATACCAAGCCCTCGAGGGTGATAACTCTCGATTCCCGCCGGAATCGGACCTATCACTACTGGCATGTCTTCGTGCCCGATCTCGAACCGGGCCAGATCTACGGCTATCGTGCATTCGGTCCGTTCGAGCCGCACCGAGGATTGCGCTTCGATCCCGGAAAGGTCCTGCTCGATCCGTACGGCCGGGCGGTGGCGGTGCCGGAGCAGTTCAGCCGGCATGCGGCAGGCAAGCCGGGCGAGAACACCGCCGTGGCGCTGAAGAGCGTCGTGGCGGATCCTCATGCATACGATTGGGAAGGGGATACCCCGCTGAGACACCCCTTTGCGCGCACCGTGATCTACGAGATGCACGTCGCAGGCTTCACCCGCCACCCGAATTCCGGTCTTGCACCGGCGACGCGGGGGACCTACGCCGGCCTGCGCGAGAAGATCCCGTACCTGAAGGACCTCGGCGTGACCGCCGTTGAGCTCCTGCCGGTCTTTCACTTCGACGAGCAGGACGCTCCGCCGGGCCGTGTGAACTACTGGGGTTACAGCCCCGTCTCATTTTTCGCGCCTCACGCCTCCTACAGCTCCCGCAAGGATCACTTGGGCCCGCTCGACGAGTTTCGCGACATGGTCAAGGCGCTGCATCGAGCCGACATCGAGGTCATTCTCGACGTCGTGTTCAACCATACGGCGGAGGGTGACCACGAGGGCCCCACGCTCTGTTATCGCGGCCTGGAGAACGAGGTCTACTACATCCTGGAGGAGGATCGGTCACGTTATGCCGACTATACAGGCACGGGCAACACCTTGAATGCGAATCAGCCGATTGTCCGCCGTCTGATTCTCGACAGCCTTCATTATTGGGTAGAGGCGATGCACGTGGACGGGTTTCGCTTCGACCTGGCGTCGATTCTCTCACGCGATGAGGGGGGCCGTCCGCTGGACAATCCTCCCATTCTCTGGGACATCGAATCGGATCCCTTGCTGGCCGGAACCAAACTGATCGCGGAAGCCTGGGATGCGGCGGGTCTCGATCAAGTGGGCTCATTCGTCGGCGACAGCTGGAAAGAGTGGAACGGCCGATTCCGGGACGACGTCCGGCGATTCCTGAAGGGAGACAACGGTACGGTGAGACGGGTGGCCCAACGATTGTTGGGCAGCCCGGATCTCTATGGGCACGAGGCGCGGGAACCGGAACAGAGCATCAATTTCGTGACGTGCCATGATGGGTTCACCGTCAACGACCTGGTCTCCTACAACCGGAAGCACAATGGCGCCAACGGCGAGGGCAACCGCGACGGGAGCGACGACAACCTGAGCTGGAACTGCGGCGCGGAAGGTCCCACCGGCGACCCGGCCGTCGAGCGCCTCCGCAATCGGCAAGTGAAAAACTTCCTGACGTTGACGCTGCTGTCGATCGGCGCGCCGATCGTGCTGATGGGCGACGAAGTCCGGCGCACCCAACGCGGGAACAACAATGCCTATTGTCAGGACAATGAGAGCAGCTGGTTCGACTGGACGGACGCCGACAGGCATGCCGACATCCACCGGTTCATGAAATGCCTGCTTGCACTGCGCGCGCGGGGCAATCTGGCGCGAAGAGAAAGTCCGCTCACTCTGAACGAGATCCTTGGCCAAGCCAGGATCACCTGGCACGGCATCACGCTCAACCGGCCAGACTGGAGCGACGAATCGCACAGCCTGGCGATGACGGCACGTTCCTTTGACGGCCGGTTTCTCATCCACGCCATCGCCAACGCCTATTGGGAGCCGCTCGCGTTCGAGCTGCCGCGCGCGGCCGGGAGACACCGGGGGTGGCGGCGCCTGATCGACACAGACCTGGACTCACCGCACGACATCTGTCCTGGGCCCGATGCGCCGCTCGTTTCGGATGATCGGTACCCGGTTCAACCCCGGTCCGTGGTGGTCCTGTTCGCGACGGCTGCGCTCGAATCGGAGGCCCTTGGCCATCCGGAGCGGCACCGCATCGGGAATTCGTCTAAGGAGTCCGTATGAGCGCCATGGACGATCGTCTGAACGAGCTTTTTCGACAATATGGATGCGGGCCGGTCCAGTTCTACGGGACAGATGATGCACTCTACGAACGGCATCTGGTGTTTGATAATGTCATTGCTCCCGAGAAGGCGACCCCGCGCGAGCGGTACGAGGCGGTGGCACGGTCAATCCGCGACGTCATTTCGCAGCGCTGGCTCCTGACGGAGAAGACCTATGAGCGAGAGAATCCGAAGCGGGTCTATTACCTCTCCATGGAGTTCCTTTTGGGGCGCTCACTGGCCAACAATGTCGTCAATGCGCAACTGGCGGCGATCTCGCTCGAAATCATGAAGAAGAAGAGCCATGTCGATCTGGCCCTGATCGAGACGGAGCCCGATGCCGGGCTCGGGAATGGCGGCCTTGGTCGTCTGGCCGCCTGCTTCTTGGATTCCATGGCGACGATCGAGATCCCGGGCATGGGTTACGGTCTCCGCTACGAATACGGCATGTTCAAGCAAGCTATCAAAGACGGCTGGCAATTCGAGCAGCCCGACAACTGGTTGCGGCGTCCGGATCCCTGGGAGGTGGCACGATTGGAGGAAGCGGTTGAAGTGAAGCTGAACTGTTCATTCGAACTCCGCGGGGGTGAACTGCATCCCATCATCGGCCGGCCGTCGATTTTGCTCGGCATCCCGTTCGACCGTCCGGTGATCGGCTACGGTGGAAAGACCATCAACACGCTTCGTCTCTGGGCCGCCGCCACACCGGGCTACTTTGATTTTCAGCGATTCAGCCGCGGCGATGCCGTGGGCGCGCTGGCGGAAACGCTCACCGCCGAAACGCTCACGCGCGTGCTCTATCCCGATGATTCGACGTATAGGGGACAGGGACTACGCTTCCTGCAGGAGTATTTCCTGGTCGCGTGCTCGCTTGCCGATCTTGTCCGCCGCTTCCGGCATGCGAACAACGACTGGAGTGCCTTGCCGGCAAAGGTCGCGATTCAACTGAACGACACCCACCCGGCGATGGCCGTGCCTGAACTGATGCGGATCCTGCTCGACGAGGTTCGTCTCGGGTGGGAGCAGGCCTGGGAGCTGACGCAGCGCTCACTGGCGTACACGAACCATACGCTGTTGCCTGAAGCGCTGGAGAAATGGCCGCTTAGATGGTTTGAAGTGTTGTTCCCGCGGCTGGCGGAGATCATCGGCGAGATCAACCGCCGCTTCCTCGACTCGGTGCGCGCCCGGTTTCCAGGAGACGAGGCCCTGGTCCAACGCGTCAGTCTCATCGAGGAAGGCAAGGAGCGACAGGTCCGCATGGCCAACCTCGCCATCGTCGGTTCCCACAGCACCAACGGGGTCGCCGCCATCCACTCCGAGCTCTTGCGCAGGCGAGTGGTGAAGGACTTCGCCGACATCTTTCCAGAACGTTTCAACAACAAGACCAACGGTGTGACGCCGCGGCGATGGCTCTTGACCTGCAACCCAGGCCTGGCACGTGTCATCACCGATGCCATCGGCGAGGCTTGGATCACCGATCTCAGTCAATTGGCCAAGTTGAAGCCGCTCGCCGGAGACGGGGCCTTTCAGGAGGCGTTTCGCAAAGCCAAACGGGAGGCCAAGGCGCGGTTCGTGGATTGGCTCAAGGCGACAACCGGTGAAGTGGTAGACTCCGACACGATCTTCGATAGCCAGATTAAACGCATTCATGAATATAAACGGCAACTCCTCAACGCCTTGCACATCGTGGTGCTCTACAATCGTCTGCGCGAGAATCCACACCTCGAGTTCTCGCCGCGCACGTTCTTCTTCGCCGGCAAGGCGGCGCCGGCCTATAGGCTCGCCAAGCTCGTCATCAAGTTCATCAATAACCTCGCCGGCACCATCAACGGAGATCCCGTTATGAGCGGGCGCCTGCGGGTTCTCTTCCTGCCGGACTATTGCGTGTCGCTGGCCGAACGTCTCATTCCGGCCAGCGACGTGTCCGAGCAGATCTCAACGGCCGGTTATGAAGCCAGCGGAACCAGCAACATGAAGTTCATGATGAACGGGGCGCTGACGATCGGCACACGCGACGGCGCGACGATCGAGATGGCAGAGGAAGCCGGGGAAGAGAACTTCTTCCTGTTCGGTCTCACGGCCGAAGAGATCGTCAAGAGCCGCGGTTGGTACAACCCCTACTGGCATTATGAGCAAGAACCGGAAACGCGCCGGGCGCTGGACCTGATCTTTTCAGACCACTTCAGCCGGAACGAGCCCGGCGTCTTCACTCCCATTCGTGAGGCACTGCTGACGCAGGGCGACTATTACATGCATCTGGCGGATCTGAAATCATACAGCGAGGCGCATGAAAGGCTGGGACGGCTCTATACCGACCAGGACCGCTGGACGAACAAGGCCATCCTGAATGTGGCCGGCTCCGGCAAGTTCTCCAGCGACCGCACCATCGCCGAATATGCCCGTGAAATCTGGGAGGTCACGCCATGTCCTGTGTCCTAGCCAGTGAGGCCAAAAGACATACCTATCTAGCCCGTCAGGGGAGTGGAGAAAGCGGAGATCGCCATCAATCAGGCCTTGTGATACGTGCGAGTCTTGGGCACGAACTCCGATGACGGAAACAACGCACATTGTCACGCTGTCTCCTCGTGAGTACGACGCCGTGTTGTTCGATCTCGACGGCGTGTTGACCAAGACCGCGAGCGTGCATGCAGCGGCGTGGAAAAGACTGTTCGACGGGTTGCTCGAACAGCGGGCCGCCGGCACAGGAGAAGCGTTCGCGGCCTTCGACATCGACGCCGACTACCGGCGCTACGTCGACGGCAAGCCCCGGTACGACGGCGTGGTCTCATTTCTTGACTCGCGCGGCATTGCCCTGCCTTCCGGCGCGCCCGACGATGCCCCCGGCATGCAGACCGCACATGCGTTGGGCAACATGAAGGACCACTATTTTCTGCAACAGCTGGAGCAGCACGGCATCGAGCCTTATGAAGCCTCGATCGCGCTCGTCGAAACACTTCGCGCTCAGAAGGTCAAGACGGCCGTCGTATCCTCCAGCAACAACTGCGCGGCAGTGCTGGAAGCCGCGGGGATATCGGGTCTCTTCGACGCGCGGGTGGACGGACTGGACATCACCAGGCTGGCCCTCAACGGCAAGCCGGCGCCCGATGGGTTTCTGGAAGCGGCGCGGCGCGTCAAGGCCGACCCCTCGCGGGCCGTCGTCGTCGAAGACGCCCTCGCCGGCGTCGAGGCGGGGCGCGCCGGCGGATTTGATTTGGTCATCGGAATTGATCGCAGCGGGCAATCGCAGGCGCTGCGCGAGGCCGGCGCCGATGTGGTGGTGACCAGTCTCGCGCAGGTCCAAGTGACGACGGAGTCACCTTCTACGTGGTCGCTGATCTACGAAGGGTTCGATCCGGCGAGCGAGGGAACCCGCGAGGCATTGTGCTCGCTCGGCAACGGCTATTTCTCGACGCGCGGGGCGGTGACTTGGGCACGGGCGGACGGGATCCACTATCCCGGCGCCTACCTCGCCGGCGGCTACAACCGACTGCGCACCGACATTGCCGGTCGGACGGTTGAGAACGAGGATCTCGTGAATCTGCCCAACTGGCTTGCGCTCGAATTTCGCATCGCAGACGGTGACTGGTTCGATCTGCGAACAGTCACAATCCTCTCATATCGCCAGGAACTCGATCTCCGACTCGGCATGCTGCTCCGCGCCATACATTTCGAGGATGGCCAGGGGCGGCGCAGTACGCTGAAGGAGCGCCGCTTCGTATCGATGAGCGACATGCATCTGGGCGCGCTCGAACTGGCGCTCACCGCCGAAAACTGGACTGCGCGCGTCACGGTGCGTTCGGCGATCGACGGGCGTGTCGTCAATGCGGGCGCCAAGCTCTATCGCAAGTTCAATAATCGACATCTGGAGCCGCCGGCAGGCGAGGTAGTCGGTGAAGACAGCGTCTCGTTGCTCGTCCGCACCTGCCAATCCCATATTCAGGTTGCGCAGACGGCGCGAACGCAAGCGTTCATCGGCGATGCCCCTTGGAACGGCCCGCGTCGGGTCATCAACGAACCGGACTACATCGGACAGGAATTCGACCTCGAACTGAGGCAAGGCGAAACAGCGAGGCTTGAAAAGCTGGTCTCGTTCTATACCTCGCGCGATCACGCCATTTCCGAGTGCGGATTGGCGGCCCGTAAGGCGATCGCCGGCGCGGGTCGCTTCGACGCGATCATGGCGGAGCATGCCCTCGCCTGGAAACATGTGTGGCGTTACTTCGACGTGCATATGCTGCCCGCCGACGCCCCGTTCAAGCTGAACGTCCCGATGCTTCTTCGGTTGAACATGTTTCATTTGCTGCAGGCGGTTTCGCCCCATTCGATCGGCCTCGATATCGGCGTGCCGGCGCGCGGCTGGACCGGCGAGGCCTATCAGGGCCACGTCTTTTGGGATGAACTGTTTATCTTCCCGTTTCTCAATTATCGAATGCCCGAGATCACCCGGTCTCTTCTGCTCTATCGTTACCGGCGGCTTAGTGAGGCGCGCGCAGCGGCCAGGCGCGCGGGGTTTCAGGGTGCCATGTTCCCCTGGCAAAGCGGAAGCGACGGGCAGGAAGAAACGCAGGAGCTCAATCTGAACCCGCGCTCGCAACGCTGGGTTCCGGACAACTCGTACTTGCAGCGCCATGTGGGGAGCGCCGTCGCCTATAACGTCTGGCAGTACTTTCAAGTCACTCACGACATCGAGTTTTTGCGGTTTCACGGCGCCGAGCTGATTCTCGAGATCGCGCGTTTCTGGTCCAGCATCGCCCATTTCAACGATCAGCGCGGACGTTATGAGATCCACGGCGTCATGGGACCGGACGAGTTTCACGAGGGATATCCCGGCTCACCGGCGCCCGGCTTGAAGAACAACGCCTATACCAACATCATGGCCGTCTGGGTGCTGTGGCGGGCGCTGGAGGTGCTCCACCTGCTCCCGGACATGCGTCGCGAAGCGCTCATGACGCAGCTGGGATTGTCGGAAGAAGAGATCGCCCGCTGGGACGAGATCAGCCGCAGGATGTATGTGCCGTTTCATGACGACGGAATCATCAGCCAGTTCGAGGGCTACGAAAAGCTCGCCGAGTTGGATTGGGAGAACTATCGCATGCGGTACGGCAACATCGGCCGCCTCGAACTGATTCTCGAGGCGGAGAACGACAGCGCCAACCGCTACAAGGCATCGAAACAGGCGGATACCCTGATGTTGTTTTATCTGTTTTCCTCCGAAGAGCTCGGTGAACTGTTTGAGCGCCTGGGCTATCCGTTCGACCCGGCCACGATTCCGAGACAGGTCGCCTACTAC
The DNA here is from genome assembly GCA_037045225.1 of Nitrospira sp. Classification (NCBI taxonomy): domain Bacteria; kingdom Pseudomonadati; phylum Nitrospirota; class Nitrospiria; order Nitrospirales; family Nitrospiraceae; genus Nitrospira; species Nitrospira sp. The sequence goes on along the minus strand of JBAOHZ010000008.1, from coordinate 101,719 downwards.
GACTCCCGCTCGTCCCACGGATCGACGCTGTCTCGGGTGGTCCATGCCTGGGTGCTGGCGCGTTCCGACCGGCCGCGGGCGGCACGCTACTTCGCGGAAGCGCTGCAGAGCGATGTGAACGATATTCAGCAGGGCACCACCGCGGAGGGCGTCCATCTCGGCGCCATGGCGGGAACGGTCGATCTCGTGCAGCGCGTGACGATGGGGATCGAAGTCTCGGGAGACGTTCTCCGTCTCAACCCGAAATTGCCTCTGGAAGTGGAACGCCTCGACATGCACCTTCGCTATCGCGGACATTCGCTCGATCTCCGACTCACACGTGATGCGCTCACCGTGCGCGGAAGCAATGGCGGCGCGACACCGATCAAACTGGGAGTCAAGAACGAGGTGTTCGAGTTCGCGGGCAGCAGCACGCGCGTGTTCAAGCTCGATCCCCCGACGTGAGTTGGAAGGGGAACGGAGGACGAAGGAGATGGTGAAGGGAACACCAGCAGCAGAGGCGTCTCTCAATTCGCTGGATGCGCGCCGCTCGAGCGACGGCAACACGCTCACGTTCATCATGACGGGACGCTGGGATTCGGACACGACCGGGGAGTGGTGGCAGCGAGGCCAACAGATCCTGACACAAGGGAAACCACGCCGACTCGTGATCGATGCGTCGGGGGTGAGCTATTGTGACGGCGCTGGGGTGGCGTTCCTGATCGATCTTCAGCAGTTGCAGATCCGCGCCGGCGGCGATGCCGCCATTCAAGGGCTGCAGGAGGAATTCCGGCGCCTTCTGGACATCTATGGGCACATCTCAATAGAGCGTCCACCGGGCCGGCGCCGTGAGCCGCTTTCGATCATTGAGCAGGTTGGAAAGGCGGCGGTCGTACTGTGGCAGGACTTCCGGGCCCTCCTGACCTTCGTCGGTGAGCTGGCGGTAACGCTGCTTCGCGCCGCTCGTCATCCGAGTCTTGTCCGTTGGCGGGATGCCTGGCTTGCGGTGGAGCAGGCCGGAGTCGATGCGTTCCCCATCATTGCGCTGATCGGAATTCTGCTGGGACTCATCTTGGCGTTTCAGTCGGCCATGCCGATGCGCCGGTTCGGGGCGGACATTTTCGTGGCCGATCTCCTGGGATTGGCGATGCTCCGCGAGATGGGACCCTTGATCACCGCGATTATCCTAGCCGGCCGGTCCGGCTCGGCGTTTGCCGCAGAACTGGGAACCATGAAAGTCAGGGAAGAGATCGATGCGCTGAGTACGATGGGGCTTGAGCCGGTTAGGTTCCTCGTCCTGCCGCGGGTCCTGGCGGCGGTGGCCGTGACCCCGCTCCTCACCATGTTCGCGAATCTCTTCGGATTGATCGGAGGAGCGGTGGTGATGCGGTCGCTCGGCTTTCCGTTGGTGACCTACATCAACCAGATTCTGTCGGCGGTGACCATTACCGACCTCGCCGGCGGGCTGGTCAAATCCCTGGTCTATGGCATCGTCGTGGCTGCGATCGGCTGCTTGCGCGGGCTGCAGACGGCGAGCGGCGCGAGCGCGGTCGGTCAATCGACCACAAGCGCGGTCGTCAGCGGCATCGTCTTGATCGCGATTGTGGACGGCGTCTTCGCCGTCCTCTTCTACTCATTGGGACTGTAACGGGGAGGCGCTCCATGCCGACAAGAGAACAGTCCATTATTCAGGTGCAGCACTTCACCGCTGCGTACCATCGTTCGGTGATTATCGACGACGTGTCCTTTGACGTGTATCACGGCGAGGTCTTTGCCATTCTGGGCGGGTCCGGCAGTGGAAAGAGCACATTGCTGAAGCACATGATCGGCCTCTACCAGCCCGCGGCCGGGCATATCTTCATCGGCGGGAAGGACATCGTGACGGCCGAGGGAGATGAGCGCACCAATATTCTCAAGAGCATTGGGGTTACGTATCAGATGGGCGCCCTGTTCGGTTCCATGACCCTGTTGGAAAATGTCCGGCTGCCTTTGGAGGAATATACGGACCTCCCGTCTGAAGCTATGGATCTGATCGCCCGCATGAAACTCAAATTGGTAGGACTGGAAACGTTCCTGGATTATCTGCCGTCCGAACTCAGCGGTGGCATGCAAAAACGTGCGGCCATCGCGCGCGCCATGGCGCTTGACCCGCACATTCTGTTTCTTGATGAACCGTCCGCCGGGCTTGACCCGATTACCTCGGCGGAACTGGACCGATTGATTCTCGGCCTGGCACGAAATCTCGGGATCACCTTTGTCGTCGTCACGCATGAGCTGCCGAGCATTTACACCATCGCTGATCGCGTGGTCATGCTGGACAAGCGGGTCAAAAAGATCGTGGCCACCGGACGACCCCAGGACCTGCGCGATCAGGCCAGCGATCCCTGGGTGCGCCAGTTTCTCAATCCCGGCCTGTCGGAAGCGCTCACCGGGGAACGCGCAGGTGAAGAGCCATGAGCGAGAAGGCGAACTATTTCAAGATCGGAGTCTTCATTCTATCGGCCGTGACCATCACGGTCATCGCGATCGTCGTGCTGGGTGGAGGCCAATGGCTCAAGCCCGTCGTGCATTGGGAAACTTATTTCGACGAATCGGTCCAGGGCCTTGCCGTTGGCTCGCCGATCAAGTATCGAGGCGTGCAGATGGGCACGGTCGAAGCCATCGATTTCGTGGGCGATGTCTATGGGCCGGAACTCGATACAACGAACCGATTGCGGTACGGTCGCTATGTGCGCATCACCGGGTCGGCCTCGCATGTCACTCCACATCTTTCCCGGGAAGAACAAGAGGCGGCGAAAGCCAGCACCATTGTCGCGGGCCTTCGGGTCCGGCTGGCTTCACAGGGCGTGACTGGAGTGGTCTACCTGGAAGCTGATTACCTAGATCCGCAGCAGTATCCGGCATTAGAAGTGCCGTGGAAACCTCAAGCTGCGTACCTGCCTTCCGCTCCGAGCACGGTGAGTGTATTGGGCGCCGCTCTCCATACGATAGCCAGAGATCTGGAAAAAGCCGACATCCACACAATAGCCGGACATCTCGATGGCCTTGTGCTGGAAACGACAAAATTTGTCAAGGACACAAATGTGCAGGCATTGAGCAGCCAGACGGGACGAGTGCTGGCAGAGCTGGAGAGGATCGCTCAGCAAGGTCGCCGGGTTATGGAGCGCCCCGAGTTGACAACCATCGTGTCGGATGCAGCCCGCACGATGGAAGGGGCAAAAACCCTGGTCATGGAATTGTCACAGATTTCCAAACAGATCAAGATCGCGTCCGACAGGTTCCCGGATGCCTCGAACCGGTTAGAGAAGAGCGTCCGGCGAGTAGACACGCTGCTCGCAAATAAAAGTCAAGATATCGAAGAGACGATAGAGAATCTTCGAGTGGTTTCAGCAAACCTCCGGGAGTTGACCGACAACGCGAAACGATACCCGGCTCAGGTGTTCTTGGGCGAACCTCCGCCAAAAGTAGGACCAGCAAAACGCTAATATGCTCACAACAGCAGTGCCCCGTCTCATATGCATCTGCCTTGCCAGTCTCGTCCTTGATGGTTGTGTCGGTCTCAGTAAGAGCTACCCGGAGAAACACTCCTATGCGCTCGAGGTGGTGCGCCAAGGCGAGCCGTTCGCTCCGACTCCTGGCAGCGTGTTGAAGGTCCGGAAATTTCGCGCCTCGCCGGCTGCTGGCGAGAAGGAGCTGGTGTATCGCACGAGTGATACCCGCTATGAAGCGGATTTTTACAATGAGTGGTTTGTCCCGCCCAATGCAATGATCACCCAGCAGGTCTTGAACTGGCTGACGAGGGCTGGCCTGTTTGAATTTGTCATGGATTCATCAGGCCCATTACCCGCCACGCACATGCTTGAGGGGACCCTGACGGCCCTGTATGGAGATTATCGTGCGACCCCTGCAAAGGCCGTTCTGGCTGTCCAATTCTTCCTCCTTCATGAGGCGTCCGGTCAGGCAGAGGTTCTATGGCATCAGGAGTATCGGAAAGAAGTGGACGTCATGGAACAGACGCCCGAGGCGCTCGTGTCCGGCTGGAATGGGGCACTTCGACTTATCTTGAGTGCTCTTGATGAGGACCTGACTGGAACGCTTCGGCGTCAGTGACCCATGGGCAGATCAAGCCGTTAGGGACATTCCTAGGTTCTTGCTCTGAACGATTCAGCCATTTTTATAAAGGTCCGCTGGAATCAGCGCGCGACGTGGCGATGACTGCGACCCAGTTCCACAAGCCCGGAACAGAGCGGAAAGTTCATTCTCCGCGTGAGGATAGGTCCAGTTCTGCCACGGCGTTGTCGAGCATCTGCGCGTAGCGGCCCCGAAGCTGTGCGTGCTTGTGAGCAGATGAGTGTTGTTGCCCTTGATCAAGGAGCGCCGGCCGCGCCTGAGAATGCTAGATGTGCCGTCAGATAACCCATGCACGTGCGGTCATGGAAGAAAAACGAGACGAAGGAGACGTACGCCATGAAAGCCTTACAGATCAGTCAATATGGAGCCTCGGATGTCTTGGATCTATATCAAAACGCGCCGAAGCCCGTGCCTGCGAAGGAGTAGGTGCTGGTCGAGGTGCGCGCAGCGAGCATCAACCCGATCGATTGGAAGGTCCGCACCGGATACATGAAAGACGAGGCGCCGTTCACGATGCCCGCGACGTTAGGCGGAGACTGTTGCAGCATGGTCGCCGGCGTAAGAGAGTCGGCCTCCGGCTTGAGAGTCGGGGATCGAGTGTACGGCTATGCGAGTCTCTCATCCGGCGGCTCGGGATCGTTTGCTGAATTTGTTGCGGCCAAAGAGGCGACCCTCGCCCTTGCTCCTCGGAATGTCGGCTTTACGGAAGCTGCGGCGCTGCCGCTTGTCGGAGCCAGCGCCGTGCAAGCGATCGAGGAACACATCAAGCTACAGCGTGGTCAAAGGATTCTCATACACGGCGGAGCCGGCGGCATCGGCAGCCTGGCCATTCAGCTCGCCAAATCCATCGGCGCTCACGTGGCGACGACCGCCAGTGCCGAGGACAAGGCCTACGTGAAAGAATTGGGAGCAGACGAGGTGATCGACTACAAGCACGAAGCATTCGAGCAAAAGCTGCGCGACCTGGATGCCGTGTTCGATACGGTCGGCGGCCCCACGACGGAGAAATCCTTCAAGGCGCTGAAAAAAGGCGGCACCCTGGTGTCAATGCTGGGCCAGCCTGATACCGGGCTCGCGCAACGACATGGGGTGACGGCGATCGGTCAACTCACCCACGTGACGACTGAGGTCTTGAAGCGGGTCGCGCAGCTGGTAGACAGCGGAACGATCAAAGTCCGCATCGACAAGGTCTTTCCGCTGGACAAAGCCAAAGAAGCGTTTGAGCACGTTGAAAAAGGCAGATCACACGGCAAGGTGGTCCTGGAGATCAAGCCGGGGAATTAATGAGCGGGGTCCTGCAACAACTCGCGCGCCTGGATATCGGCAAGGCCCCGAACTGGGTCGAGATCATCGCATTGCCCGAGTGAGCGCAGCAATGCATGGCGAGTGCGAATCCGAGGAGATCTCATGAGCAGCCGCAACAGAACGACAGAAGGAGGTTCCGTATGGAACGCCTGGACGCAGCCGGCGGATTCGACAAGATCTTAGCGCGTCAGGGAACAATTGCATTGGAACCTGCAGCACGACCGTCGCGCCTTCAACCGAATGGCGCCCTGAACCAGATCAGGTCGATGTTCTGCTCGGCCATGGCGGCTTTGCTGCTTGGCCTTGTCGGCGCTTTCGCTCCCTCGTCAACCTGGGCGGATTCCGCCCCCCCCGACAAAGCGGTTGCGGCATCCATCGCCGCTTTTGTCAATGTCTGGAACGCCCATGACGCAACGGCTCTCGGTCGACTGTTTACGGACGATGGGGATTTCGTCGGCATCGCAGGAACCTGGTGGCGCGGCCCCGCCGAGATTGCCAAGGTCCATGCCGAACTGTTCGCCGGCCGCTACGATAAGAGCGTCTACACCGCCGATGAATCGCCGAGTATCATCTTTCTCAAACCGGACGTCGCGCTGGTTCATTGGCGCTGGACGATTTCCGGAGTGCGCAGTGCCGATGGAGATCTCCTGCCACCGTACCGCGGGATATTCACATGGTTGCTGGTCAGTCGCGATGGCGCCTGGCGATTGCGAGCGGCCCAGAATAACGTCAGTAAATAGGAGGTCAGAATGAAGCCACTTTTCGGATTCTGCGCCATCGTTCTTGGCTTCGGTCTGTCGAGCGTGCCGGCGCTTGCGGCCGATGACGGCATTCCAGTCGACCGCGTACCCGACGCGAACCGCCAGACGTTGTCCGACTTCACCGCTGCCGCATGCCCGGACAATCCCCGCAGCCTAGAGCAGATCAAGGGCAATCTCTATCGCCACACGACGGGACCGGGCCTCGCGGTCCACAGCGGCCTTGTCCTGATCACGAAGGAAGGCGCGCTGGTCATCGATCCCGCGATGACCTGCACCGCGACGTGGTTACGCGACGAGATCAAAAAACGCTTCGACCTGCCGGTGAAGTATGTCCTCTACACGCACGCCCATGCCGATCACATTAGCGGCGGTCAGATCTTTCAGAACGACGGCGCGATCGTTGTGGCGAACCGGCGCGCAATTGAGCCGATCGTTGGCGAAAAGATCCCGACGGCGCTGCCGGATCGGGTATTCGACCAGGACATGACCATTACGCTTGGCGGCGAAATGGTGAAATTGCACCGCGTCGCACCAAGCCATTCCGACAGCATGGTCATGATACAGTTCCCGTCCTACAAGGCCTTGCAGTGCACCGACGTCTGCGAAAGCAAGTCGATGCCCTACAACGACTTGCTCGACTTCTACTATGACGGCTGGATCGAGACGCTCGACTGGGTAATCAAGCAGGACGTCGAGATCATCGATGTCGGTCACTACACGCCTGCGGTGAAGGCCGACATCGTGGCCGAACGAAACTATCTCGTCGATCTGCACCAGCAGGTGCTCGATCTCGTGCGCGCAGGCCAATCCTGGGATCAGCTCTACCGGAATGTGAAGTTCAGCGACGAAGTACAGAAATGGACTGCCTTCAGCACGATGAAGACGCTGAACATCCTCGGCATGTACCGCTGGGTGGAAAATCATCGCCGAGGCGAGTGGTAGCGGCGATGTCGACAACGAGTCTGAAAGGGGGAACGATGATGACTGATGCAGTCAGAATATTGGGCTTTGCGGGGAGCCTTCGGAAACAGTCCTACAACCGGTCCGCGCTTCGGGTCGCCGGTAAGCTTGTTCCTGCAGGCATCACGCTTGAGACGTTCGATCTGGCCGGCATCCCGTCCTTCAACCAGGATCATGAGCGAGAGCCGCCTCCCGCCGTGCGGCAGTTCAAGGACAAAGTGAAAACCGCTGATGCGATTCTGATCGTGACGCCGGAATACAATTATTCTGTTCCAGGCGTTCTCAAGAATGCCATCGACTGGGCTTCGCGTCTCTATGGCGAAAGTGCCTGGGACGGGAAGCCGGTGGGTATCATGGGCGCCTCGGTTGGAATGACCGGCACCGTTCGTGCGCAGTATCACCGGCGTCAGATGTTCGTCTTTCTCAATATGTTCCCGCTGAACCAGCCGGAAGTGATGATCGCCAATGCCCACGAAAAGTTCGATGAGGACGGAAACTTGAAAGACGAAAAAACGGCTGCAAAGATTCGTGAACTGCTCCAGGCCCTTGGCGACTGGGCGAAAAGACTCAAGAAGGGGAAGACCTGGGCCGGTGGATGATGGGTTACGGGATCATGGTGTTCACATGATTGCGTACGTTTCGAACGCCGAGAGTCGTGACATCTCTGTACTTCTGCTGAACGATCGTGACGGTAGTCTACGTCTGATCGAGACAGTCTCTGTTACCGGAGACGTCATGCACCTCGCGACCAGCCCCGACCGTAAATTCTTGTACGCGTCCTTGACCTCGAAACCCTACTCGGTGAGCAACTGGATGATTGATCCGGAGAGCGGTAGGTTGGGACCGATGCAAACAGCGCCTGCCGCCGACAAGATGGCCTATCTGTCGCTTGACCGCAGCGGCCGCTACCTGTTCGGCGCGTCCTATTTCGGCGATACGATTTCCGTCAATGCCGTCGGCGCACGCGGCGAAATCGGTCCGAAGCCGCTGCGCGTCATCCCGACCCGCAAGCACCCGCACTGTATCGTGACCGACCCTTCCAACACATTCCTGTACGTCCCCGCTTTGGGAGCGGACGCGATCCTGCAATATCGCTTCGCCGAGCTGAGCGGCGAACTCGCGCCGAACAACCCACCGGCTGTCGCAACTCAAAAGGGCGCCGGTCCTCGCCATCTCGTGTTTCACCCCAATCACCGCCGGGCGTTCTGCACGAACGAACTTGACGGCACCGTAAACATGTATGACATCAACGGTTCCGGCACACTCACGCCGCTCGGTTCGATTTCAGTGATGCCGGCCGGATTCGACAAGAAGAAGCCGTGGACTGCGGACATTCATCTGACTCCGGACGGGAGGTTTCTGTATGCGTCCGAGCGCAGTTCGAGTACGATCGCGGCATTTCGAGTCACCGACGGCACGCTGACGTTGATCGGCCACTATCCGACCGAGACGCAACCGCGTGGTTTCAATGTCGATCCCCAAGGACGATACCTCCTCGCTGTCGGCGAACAGTCCAACGGCCTCAGCGTCTACGAGATCCATCCAAAAACCGGCGCGTTGCGGAAACTGTCCCACATGGACGTCGGCAAGGCGCCGAACTGGGTCGAGATCATTGGATTGCCATAGTAGCGCGGCAATGCATGGCGAGTGCGAATTCAAGGTACTCTCAGGAGCAGTCGCAACAGGACAACACAAGGAGGTTCCGTATGGAACGCCATGAAGCAGCCGATGTCTCGCGGCGTCAGATGTTGGGGTGCGTCACCAGCGGGCTTGTCGCCGCCGTCGCGGCGCCGGCATTGGCGCAACAGGCGAGCGATAGGGAAGCGATGAGTGAGGCGCCGAAAAGTCGGAAACCGCTTCCACAGTATCCGAAACCGCCTTTTCTCCGACAACATCAAGAGCCGCCCGGCCTTGCGAGCAAGATGGCACCGCGGCCCGATCACGGGGAGATGACGTATCAGGGAAATCGACGGTTGGAAGGGCGCAAGGCGTTGGTGACAGGAGGCGATTCCGGTATCGGACGTGCGGCGGTGATCGCCTTCGCCCGCGAGGTGGTTCAGCTCATTCGCATGCGGGGCGGAAGGCGGTGGCGCTGCCGGGAGATATTCGGGATGAGACGTTCTGCAAAAAACTTGTCGACGCGGCCGTCCGCGAACTCGGCGGCCTGGATATTCTTGTGAACAATGCCGCCAGGCAGCAGGCCGTCGCCTCGATCCTCGACCTGACCACCGAGTCGTTTGACGCCACGTTCAAGACGAACGTCCATGCGATGTTTTGGATCACCAAGGCGGCGCTTTCCCATCTCAAGCCGGGCGCCTGCATCATCAACACAACGTCGGCCCAAGCCTATGAGTAATCCGCGCATCTGCTCGACTATGCCCAGACGAAGTCGGCGATCGTGGCCTTCACCAAAGCGCTGGCTCAGCAAGTCGGACAAAAGGGCATCCGTGTGAACGCGGTCGCCCCTGGACTGGTGTGGACGCCGCTCGAGGTGAGCGGCGGGTTGCTCGACGGCATGCTCGAGACCTTCGGACAGGGCAAGCCGATCGGAGGACGCCCAGGCCAGCCGGCAGAACTGGCGTCACTGTATGTGCTGTTGGCATCCGAGGAGCCCGGCTACTCCTCAGGTCAAGTGTTCGGCGCAACCGGAGGGACAGGGGGACCGTGAACGAAACTACACTTCTCTCACTGGAACGCCATCGGATGAAACGCTCTGTTGACTGCGTTGCGGCATGGGTTCTCGGTGCGCTCGTCGTGACAAGCGGCTCACCGAGTTCCGCCACGGAGCAGACCATCACGGTGAACCCTTCGACCATGCCACGCTTCGGCTCTGTAGAGGCGCGCTACCAGTCGTACAATATCGAGATGCTGGAGGAGGTCACATGCGCCACCGTGTTTTCTCAACCACCGTTCGTCCATGGATGGACCGCGGCCTGACGGCCGATGCACGCGCCGCGCTGGTCGTGGAGGCCATGACGCAAGATGAGAAGTTCTCCTGGCTGTCCGCGCCTATGGCGATCCCGCTTGGGGGTGCTTCGAAACCGGAGGGCGCGATCGGATCGGCAGCCTATTACCCTGCCATCCCACGTCTCGGCATTCCGGCCATGCAGCAGACCGACGCGAGCCTCGGCGTGGGAAACCTCGTCAACGTTCGTCCCGGCGACCACGCAACCGCTCTTCCTTCCTCGCTTCTCCTGGGAGCAACCTTCGATCCCGATACAGCGCGCGAGACCGGAGCTCTCATCGGACAAGAGGCCAGGGCGAAGGGCTTCACTGTGCTGCTCGCAGGGGGCTGCAACCTCGTTCGGGATCCTCGCGGCGGTCGAAGTTTTGAATATGTCTCGGAGGATCCACTGCTGACCGGCACCCTGGTGGGCAACTCGATCGCCGGCATCCAGAGCCGGCAAGTCGTCTCAACCGCAAAGCACTTCATCCTGAACCCGCAGGAGACCGGGCGCGTGATGGTCAGTTCCGACCTTGGGGATGCAGCGATGCACGAGTCCGACCTGCTGGCCTTCAAAATCGCAATCGAAATCGGCCAACCCGGCGCAATCATGGCCGGTTACAATCTCATCAACGGCGAGTACGCCTCCGAGAACGCCTATCTTTTGAATACCGTCCTGAAGGGTGAGTGGAAATACCCGGGTTGGGTGATGGCCGACTGGGGCGCGACCCATTCGACGGAAAAGGCCGCATTGGCCGGACTCGATGTCCAGTCCGGCGCCAATCTCGACCCAGAGCACTTCTTCGGTGAGCCGTTGCGCAAGGCCGTTGAGAAAGGCCGCGTGCCTCAGTCGAGGATCGATGACATGGTTCGCCGCCAGATGCGCAGCCTGTTTGCGGTCGGTGCGATCGACAATCCTGCCGCTCCAGGGCAGCCGATCGATTACGAGGCTCACAAGCTCGTCGCGCAGCGCGCGGCCGAAAAGGGCATCGTGCTGTTAAAAAACGAAGAGGATGTGCTGCCTTTTGCCAAGGGCGCAAAACGGATTCTCGTGGTCGGCGCACATGCCGACGTTGGAGTTCCGTCCGGCGGAGGATCGGCTTCCGTGACGCCGGTCGGCAGCATCGTAGAGCCGGGCGCATCGTTCATGGGCCTTATGACGGCGAAGGTCTACCATCCATCATCGCCTCTGATGGCGATTAGGGCTGAGGCCAGTGCCGCGAATGTCGACTATCTGGACGGCAAGGATATTGAGGCGGCTCGCAAGGCGGCCCCCGATGCCGATATGGTCATTGTCTTCGCGGAAGAGTGGCGCTCGGAGGGGCTGGACGCGCCAAATTTGTCTTTGCCTGACAATCAAGACACGCTCATCGATGCGGTTGCCTCGGCCAATCCCCGAACAGTCGTCGTTCTACAAACGGCTGGTCCGGTCTTGATGCCATGGCTTTCCAAGGTCCCGGCCGTCTTGCAAGCATTCTATTCGGGATCGGGAGGAGCGCCTGCGATGGCGGGAGTTCTGTTCGGACGCGTGAACCCCTCCGGTCGCCTTCCGTTCACGTTTCCTCAAAGCGAAACACAGTTGTCACGTGTCGAGCAGCGGGATCCGAAAACAACGACGTCCAATCCTGGCGAGGAGCGGAGGGGCGGGATATTCCATGTCTCCTACGACATTGAAGGTTCGGACGTCGGCTATCGCTGGTTTGAGCGAGAGAATCTGACGCCTTTGTTCCCATTCGGATATGGCCGGTCGTACACCGACTTCGCCTTCTCCGATGTGGAGATCCGGGCTGTCGGAGCCACGATTGAGGTCTCGCTGAAGGTGGAGAACACCGGAGACCGCGCTGGAGTCACCGTCCCTCAGATCTACTGCTCGAAGGCCGGGAAGAACGGCTTCGTGTCCCGACTCGGCGGCTTTAGCCGCGTTGAATTGGAGCCGGGCGAAAGGAAGTCGGTGACGGTAACGGTCGACCCGCGTCTGCTCGCCCGGTTCGATCCATCGGATCGTGCCTTCCATATCTCAGGCGGTGACTACACGGTTTTCGTTGGTGACCATGCACAGGACCAGAACGGTGTGCGCCGGAACGTGACGCTCGGCAAGCATCGCCTTTGACCCGAGAAGGCCGCCCTCGGATCGGCTCTCGGCCAGATAGGTCAGATGAATGCTCTCATCAGCGAGTGGATGCCTTACTACGCTCATTCCATTTATCAAGAAGGAGGATCAGATATGAGCACGGTTGAATTTTTTGTGACACCAGGCTACGGCGAGAGGAAATTGGAGAAGTTCCATTACTCGCAAGCCGTCAAAGTCGGAAACCGAGTCGAAATTTCCGGACAAGGGGGCTGGAACAACGATGGGGAGTTTCCTGATTCTGTCGAAAAAGAGATCATGCAGGCGTTCGAGAATGTCGAACGGACACTTGCTACGGCAGGAGCGTCCTGGAAGGATGTCGTCCATGTGAACTCCTATCATGTGCCTACTGCAACTGATTTCATTGGAGAGGAGCATCTTTCCACTATGACGGATCAGTTCAGGAAGCGCATGGGTGCTCGGGCACCTATTTGGACATGCATTGGAGTGCCCTCACTGGGCGACCCAAAGATGCGTGTGGAAATACGCGTTACGGCAATCATCGAAGATGACGCTTAAGCTGAAGCGGCGTATGGGACCCTCGTGCGGCTGACAGAAGAGGCACCCCGCATGAATAGCACCCTATCCCACAGGAGGTGACATCATGAAGATCGGCATCATCGGCGCAGGCCAGATCGGCGGCACACTCACCTGTCGCCTGACGGCACTGGGGCACGACGTGTCCGTGGCCTACTCGCGCGGACCCGAGACGCTGCGCACATTGACGAAGGAGACCGGCGCGAAGCCGGTCACGGTGAAGGAAGCCGCCCGTGCTGGCGAGGTGGCGATCGTCACCATCCCGATGAAGAGCATTCCAAAACTCCCGCGCGACCTCTTCGAGGGCGTGCCGGACGACACGGCGCGCGGGCCTCATCGAAGAAGAAGCGGAGCGGCTGACGGACGCAGGCTACCGCGCGCTCGCGGTTGCGGCGGACGTGACGAACGGCGGCCAGGTGAACGCGATGGTTGCGCGCGCCGTCGAGCACTTCGGTCGACTCGACTACGCCGTGAACAATGCCGGGATCATCAACGAACGGATCGCGGCGCACGAGATCACCGAGGAGGAGTGGGATCTGTTGATCGCCGTGAACCTGACGGCGGTCTGGCTATGGATGAAGCACGAGCTCACGCAGATGGTGAAGCAGCGATCCGGAGCGATCGTGAACCTCTCCTCGGTCGCCGGGCTCCGCGCAGCACCGGCGTCGAGTACGCCTCGCAAGGTATTCGCGTGAACGCCATCTGTCCGGGCTGGGTCGAGACATCTATGCCGGCGGACTACGGCAGCGACCTCGAGCGCCATCGGCAGATGGTCGCGTCGGAGCCCATCGGCCGGACCGCGCAACCCGAAGAGATCGCCGCCACCGCGGTCTGGCTTTGCTCCGACGCGGCCAGTTTCATCACCGGCGATGCCATCGCAGTCGACGGTGGCATGACCGTTTGACGCGCGAACGCGAACTCGATGAGGTAAGACGGTCGTGAAGATTTCCTGACGTGCCCCGCATTTCATTCGTATTTTGCCGGCGCGCCCGAGGCGTCCGTTCTTGCGACCGAGACAAGGCCTCTTGGAGGGCGACACGTCATCCACCGCTTCGACTGACAAGCTCGATCAACCCGTTTTATTGGAGAAGACACATGCAAGCACGCACACTCGGCAATTCGCTTCAAGTCTCCGCACTCGGTCTTGGCTGCATGGGCATGAGTTCGGCCTACGGCCCGCCCGCCGACAAGCAGGCGATGATCCAGCTCATGCGCAGCGCCCACGAGCGCGGCGTCACCTTGTTCGATACGGCCGAAGCCTACGGTCCGTTCGTCAACGAGGAACTGGTGGGCGAGGCGCTGGCGCCGATCCGCGATCAGGTGGTCATCGCCACCAAGTTCGGCTTCGACATCGACCCGCAGACGGGCCGACGCGGCAGCGGCACCAACAGCCGGCCCGAGCACATCAAGGCCGCAGCGGAAGGTTGCCTCAGGCGCCTCAAGACCGATCGCATCGACCTGTTCTACCAGCATCGCGTGGACCCGGACGTGCCGATCGAGGACGTGGCCGGCGCGATCAAGGATCTCATCAGGCAAGGCAAGGTCAGGCATTTCGGCCTGTCAGAAGCCGGCGTGCAGACAATCCGCCGGGCGCACGCCGTTCAGCCGATCACTGCTGTCCAGAGCGAATACTCGCTGTTCTGGCGCGGCCCCGAAGCCGAGCTGCTGCCGGCGCTGGAGGAACTCGGCATCGGCTTCGTGCCGTTCAGTCCGCTCGGCGCCGGATTCCTGACCGGCAAGATCACCGAAAGCACCCGGTTCGATCCGACCGATTTCCGCAACAGCGTTCCGCGCTTCTCGCCGGAAGCGCGGAAGGCCAACATGGCGCTGGTAAATGTCGTCAAAGCGGTCGCGGAGCGCAAGCACGCGACGCATGCCCAGGTCGCGCTTGCCTGGCTGCTGGCGCAGAAACCCTGGATCGTGCCGATCCCCGGCACCACCAAGCTGCATCGCCTCGAAGAGAACCTTGGCGCGCTCAGTCTCGATCTGACCGCCGGTGATCTCGCCGAAATCGACACCGAGGCGTCGAAAATCAAGATCCAGGGCGAGCGGCTCCCCGAAGCCGTGCTCAAGATGTCGGGGCTTTGAATCACATCACCGTTACTTGGCAAGAGCATTCGACATGCAAACACGCACACTCGGCCACAGCGGTCTGGAAGTCTCGGCCCTCGGCTTTGGCTGCATGGGATTGAATTACGCGTTCGGCCGCGGATTGGAAAAAGCCGAGGCCATCGCCATGGTGCGCGCGGCGCACGAGCGCGGCGTCACCTTTTTCGACACCGCGGAAGTCTATGGGCCGTACACGAATGAACAGATCGTCGGCGAGGCGCTGGCGCCGATCCGTGAGCAGGGCGGCAACCTTGGGACGATCTGGGCGCGCGCCGGACACGCAGTGACCTTCAGCTAGCGGTCGTTGTAGGACGACCCACGAAACAGACTGCCAAAAAGGAAATATGAAAAAAGTAATTGCAGCAATCAATATGACGATTGACGGGTTTTGTGATCATACCTCAGGTATTCCTGACGAAGAAATACATCAACATTACGCCGACCTGTTGAGAAGCGCTGATACCGCTTTATATGGCAGGATAACCTACCAGCTTATGGAATTTTGGCGAACCGTGCTGGAAAATCCCACAGGTGATAAAGCAATGGACGACTTTGCAGTCGCAATAAACAACACCCCGAAGATTGTTTTTTCCCGCACACTAAAAAGTGTAGATTGGAAAAGTGCGAAATTAGCAAGTCAAGACCTTGAGAAAGAAGTTGTGGAACTCAAACAACAATCGGGTAAAAACGTTTTTGTGTGCAGTCCGAGCTTGATTGTAGCTTTGACGAAGCTTAATTTAATAAACGAATATCAACTTTGTGTTCACCCTGTTATCGCAGGAAGTGGGTTGCCGTTATTTAAAAACATCAGCCAAAAAATTACGCTTAAACTCATACAGACCAAAACGTTTAGCGGTGGTGCGGTCATTCTTTATTATGAACCGACAACCGCAAGAACAACGAACCGCTGACAAGGGTTTGGCGTAATGGCGGCTGACGTGCTTCGTATCAACGGCAGTGCTAAAATGCCGCCACTACGCCAATCCCCGAACCGTTATCCGCACAGCCGCAAGAAACTGGAAAAGCCGGCACAAGACGCCGGCAGCCGGGCGCGTGCGGGTACGCCGCATGAGGCGGCACAGAACGCAGACGCCATAACGGTGGCGGTGCACTGGTCACGCATGGACGATGTGCTGAAGCAGGCCGGAAGGCGGAAACCGCTTTCGGCGACGCGTTCGCTACGGTCACACCGATGTCACCTCGACCTGACCTAAAGTCATGGCACGCCGCCCTCGTAGTTCAAGAGTGCATGCGTCGCGAAGTCGAATTGCCGCGCCCTGCCAAAGACTCTGATGCTCAACGCAACCGAAGGGAATATTTCATGAAGCAGCCTCTCATCGTCATCGCCGTCGGCGCCACCCTGCTGCTCAGTGCCGCTTCGACCTTTGCGCAAGGCATCGCGATCACTCCTGCCGGCAAGACGCCCACCCTGATCGGCGACGCCAGCAACTTCTCCGGCCAGGCGGCGGTGGACATCAAGGCCGCGGGCAGCAGCGGCCGCCAAGGCAGCGTTGGTCAGGTCGATTTCATGCCCGGTGCGCGCTCGGCGTCGTCGTAGGTGAAGGTCTCGTTGTGCGAGAGCTTGTTGCGCACATCGCCCAGCTCATTGACCACCGAGCGTTCGGCGCGACCGAGGACGGCCTTGTTCACGCGCATTTCGTTCCGCAGGTATATCGAGAAGCGGCGCTCGCCACCGGCCACTCCCATCCCGATGGTATGCCTGGCCTGCCTGCATGGAGCGAAACCGATATGCTTGCCACGATGGATAGACAAGGTATCGACGTTTTGTTCCTTTCCATCAGTTCTCACGGAGTGCACTTCGGAAACGACGCGGCAGCTCGTCGCTTGGCGCGAGTTGTCAATATCGAGGGCTCTCGGCTGAAGGCACGCCACCCATCGCGCTTCGGGCACCTGGCATCGCTGCCCCTCCCCGACGTTGAAGGGTCTTTGGCAGAAATCGGATTTGCGTTCGATATGCTCAAGGCGGACGGCTTGAGCCTGGAGGTCAATTGTGGCGGCATCTATGCAGGAGACGCCAGGTTCGACCCCGTGCTTGCCGAACTTGATCCCCGTGGAGCGGTACTACTCCTTCATCCCATATCTTCCCACATCACCACATTGCCCATGCTGCGCGCAGATCGTGGGGAACTTGCCGGCACCCGTAATCGAGTTCATGTTCGAGACCACCCGAGCCGTCACCAACCTGTTGATCGCAAAAGTACCGCAGCGGTTTCCTGGCATCCGCTTCATCATCCCGCATGGTGGAGCCGCGCTATCGGTTCTGATCGACCGAATCGCGACCGGCACCACCATATTGCCCGGCATGGGGGACTCCTCACCGGATGATTCCATCTACGCGATGGGCAGTTTCTTTTATGACTTGGCTGGCTCCCCTGTCCCCAGGCTGCTGCCCGCATTGCGCACGCTGGCCCCCGAGCAGAGAAGCCGTTCAACGTCGTTCCTACGCCAAAATTACGTCATGATGCTGCTCAGCTATTGATAATAGTGCTATCTGTGAAACGGCATATAAATAATACGGTTCGGGAGGAACCGCTCTAGGAGCCTGTCCGACATTGCCCTCCAGAAATTTCTTGGCAAGCCCCTCCGAGTCGTGTACCGGTACGAACACCGAGCCACACCAGAGGAGGCCCTGCGATGACGATGCGCACCTTTCGTTCCTATGACCCCGATGAGCTGTGGCTGTTGCCGCCGTCGCCGCGTGACTGGTTGCCGGAGGATCACCTGGCGTACTTCCTGGCCGATGTGGTGGAGGAACTGAACCTGCAGCCCATCCTCGCCACCTATGGCGGGGTGACGCGCGGCACGGCGCCGTATCATCCCCAGCTGCTGGTGAAGGTGCTGCTGTATGCGTACGCCGTCGGGATTCCGGCCTCGCGGCAGATTGCCCGGAAGCTGGAGGAGGATGTGGCGTTTCGCGTCCTGGCGGCGAATCAGCGGCCGGACTTCCGGACGCTCAGTGATTTTCGGATGCAGCATCTGCCGGCGCTGGCGGATCTGTTTGTCCAGGTGCTCCAGCTCTGCCAGCGGGCGGGCATGGTCAAGCTGGGCCACATTGCGCTGGATGGCACGAAGGTCAAGGCCAATGCGTCGAAGCACAAGGCGATGAGCTACGGACGGATGGTGACGGAAGAGGCGCGGCTGCAGGCGGAGGTGGCGGCCCTGCTCAAGCAGGCGGAGGCTGCCGATGCGCGGGATGATGCGGCGTATGGCCCGGACCGGCGGGGTGATGAACTGCCCGCCGAGCTGGCACGTCGGGAGCAGCGGCTGGAAACCATTCGGGCGGCCAAGGCGGTGTTGGAGCAGGAGGCCCAGGCCGAGGCCACCCTCAAGCAGGCGGCCCGCGAGGTTCGCGAGACAGAAGGACCGCGCCGGGGACGGCCCCCGCAGCCGCCCCGCTCGGTGCCTCATCCGAAGGCCCAGCGCAACTTCACCGATCCGGAGAGTCGGATCATGCCGGCGTCGGATGCCAAGGGGAGTGTCGTGCAAGGGTACAACTGCCAAGCGGCCGTCGATGCACAGGCGCAGATCATTGTCGCGGCCGACGTCACCGATGAAGCCAATGACAAACAACAAGCGCAACCAATGTTGACCCAGGTGCTGGCGAATACGGCGCAGGTCCCCCGGACCGTGAGTATGGATACGGGGTATTTCAGCGAGGCGAATGTCGCGGCCCTCACGGCGCTGGGCTGTACACCGCTTATCCCGCCCGATCGCCAGCTTCACGGCCCGGTGGTGCCGGCCGCGCCCCGAGGCCGACTGCCAGCGGGTCTGTCGGTGGCTGACCGGATGCGCCGCACGCTCCGCACGACGCACGGTCGACGGCTCTATGCCCGGCGCAAAGCGATTGTCGAGCCGGTCTTTGGCCAGATTAAGCAGGGCCGCGGCTATCGACAATTCTTGCTACGCGGGATGCGGCAGGTGCGCGGGGAATGGGCGCTGATCTGTACCACACACAATGTGCTCAAGCTCTGGACCGCCCTGCGCTGTCGATGCCGACGCCCCGGGGACGGGCTGCGGGCCCTGAGCGGCAGTCGGAAGGTGACCCGGAGAGGACGGCACTAGCGGGAGGGCTCTGTGCCGATCCAGGTGCCGCCGAACACAAACGGACTCACCGGTGAAGAACAGGCTTCTCTTCCATCAATGTCGGACAGGCTCCTAGACATGTAAAATGCGTTAGCGTGTCTAAGTCCTAGGCTTGAACAACAGATCGGCGTGGTGTTCAATGTTCACATTTAAGAGCTCGACCTGAAACCGGCATTGGTGCAGGGATCAAATTTCAAAGAATACCGCCTATGGGTCTGCGATCGTAGCCATCGTGATTGATCTTCACACCATGCCGCATAAGCCTAACGCCGCCTGATGCGGCGCGGACTGGTCATGCCGGCCCCGACCTTGCGCCGCAAGCCCGGCGGCCGCCGCTTCCGCCTGATGCGCAAGCGTCACGCCAAACGCCTGTCCAAGGATCTCAAGCCGACCATGCCGCGGAACCTCACCGCCGTCTCATATGTCATGAACCCGGACATCACGCTTGACCCCGTTCTGAAGCGCATGCACAATGTCGACAGGAGGAATGAGATCATGAGCATTACCTTCCCCCAAATCCCCGAATTCACGGGGCTCTACAAACCCAGCCGCGTGGAAACCCAGATCGTCGACCTGGAAATCGAAGGCACCGTTCCCCCTGTAATCCACGGCACATTCTTCCAGGTTTCGCCGGACTCTTACTATCCGCCGATGCTGGGCAAGGATATTTTCTTCAACGGCGATGGCCTCGTCTCTGCCTTCAAGTTCGAGAACGGCCATGTCAGCCTTCGCCGGCGCTATGTCCAGACCGCCCGACTGAAGGCGCAATGGCGCGAACGGCGCTCGCTCAACGGCGTTTACCGCAACGTCTACACCAATGACCCGCTCGCGGCCGCGAACAATACCACGTCCAACACCACTGTTTTGTATCACGGTGGCGTGTTGCTGGCGATGAAGGAGGATGCGCTGCCCACCGCGCTCGATCCGGAGACTCTCGAGACGCTCGGCGACTGGGATTTCAACGGGCAGATCAAATCGGCAACGTTCACTGCCCACCCCAAGGTTGATCCCAACAACGGCGATCTTCTCTGCTTCTCCTATGAGGCTAAGGGGGATGGCACGCCTGACATCGCCTATTTCGAGATCGACGCCACCGGCAAGCTGAAGAAGGAGATCTGGTTCAAAGGTCCCTACGCGGCAATGATCCACGATTTTGCCGTCACCGCCCGCCACGTCGTTTTTCCGCTTATCCCGCAGACCGTCGATATCGAGCGGATGAAAGCCGGGGGACAGCATTTCGAATGGCAGCCAGGCCTGCCCCAGCTCTTTGGCGTCCTGCCTCGCGACGGCAGTGCAGAGGATGTCATGTGGTTTGAGGGGCCGAAAGATGGCTTTCAAGGCCATACCCTTAACTCCTACGAGGAAGACGGTTTCCTGCAGGTCGACATGCCGGTGACGACCGGCAACGTCTTCTACTTCTTCCCGCAGGCGGACGGCTCAGTGCCTCTCCCCGAAACGCTCAGCTCGCAACTGATGCGCTGGTCGTTCAACCTCAACGGCCCGGGGGATCCCGGCGTGGGCGAACAAGTTCTTCAGCCACGTCCCATCACATCCTTCCCGTGTGAATTCCCGCGTTGCGACGAGCGTTTCACTGGCAAGCCTTATGAGCACGGCTTCGTTCTGGCCTCCGATCCCACGCTGCCATTCGACGAAAGCCTGGGAGAACGGCCGTTCCAGTTCTTCAACCAGCTTGCCCATGTCAACGTGAGGACGGGGAAGACTGACGCCTGGTATCCGGGCAACGCCCAATGCTTCCAAGAGCCGATCTTCGTGCCGCGTTCGGATGATGCTCCCGAAGGTGATGGATATGTCATCGCGCTTCTCAACCATCTCAACGGCGACAACACGGAACTTGTCGTGCTGGATTCGCTGAAGATGTCCGCGGGTCCGGTGGCAAGGATCAAGATCCCGTTCCGCCTACGCATGTCGCTGCACGGAAACTGGACGCCCGCGAGCGCGCTTGCGACTGCAGGCAAGCCGGCCTGATCCGCAAACCTACCGTTCGCGACATGCCTATTTCGGCAAGGATCAGTGGGGGCCCTACGCTCCTGGACTCAAGGCGCTTGAGGATGCGACGACAATCCTCGGATGGAGGCTGCTTGCTTTCGAGAACGGCAGATTTAAGGGGTTTCCCGCGCAGAACGTCATCGCCGATAAGGGAACGACAGCAAAAAGATCGTCGAAACCGTCGAGCAATCCGGCGCAAAAGCCGTAATCCCGCCGCGCTCCTGCGTCAAGAACCCGCGCGAATGTGAGATCGTCCAGCAGCTCTTGGTTCACCCCAAGGGCTGTTGGCGGTTCGTTTTGTTACGAGTGGATCCTGAATGAGGAGGTCATCCATGCCCATGTTTATGCAATCTTTTACCGCCCAGACTTATGCCTTGATGCGCATCGTCACCGGATTCCTATTGCTCTGGCACGGCACCCAGAAGTTGTTCGGGTTCCCTGGAACGCCACACCCCGTTCCTCCCTTTGTCGCATACATTGCCGGTCCGATCGAATTGATCGGCGGCACGCTCGTGATGATCGGCCTTTTTGCCGGGTGGGCGGCGTTTTTCTGTAGCGGTCTGATGGCCGCCGCCTATTGGATGGCGCATGGTACACAGGCGCTGTTGCCCATTCAGAATATGGGCGAACTCGCGGTTCTCTATTGCTTCACGTTCCTATACATCTCGTCGCAAGGGTCCGGCATCTGGAGCGTGGATGCGGCGCGTGGCGAAACCGCCGGCTTTTCGAGAACGCCATCACCAATGGCGCATTGAAAGGGGGGCATGATATCCATGTGCCGAGAGAGATTCTATAGCGAGTGAAAGATTGTTCTCAGCAATGTAGTTGTCGGCAGCACTCATGAACTGAAGGAGAGGAGGATTCATGGCGAAGTCAGACAACGAAACAGGCACTGGTTCCACGATGGGCAGCGGCGCCCCGGCGCCGAGCGACCGCAACTCGCTGACGATCGGTCCCGATGGCCCCATCATGCTTCACGACGTGCATTTTCTGGAACAGATGGCGCACTTCAATCGTGAGAAGGTTCCCGAGCGCCAACCCCACGCCAAGGGTGCGGGCGCATTCGGTGTCTTCAAGGCGACCGAGGACGTCTCCGCTTACACGAAAGCTGCCTTATTGAACACCTATCTGTTCGACGGCCATATGGCCTACCACCACAGCGGCAACGCACCGGTCTATGCCACCAACAGCGGCGGGCGAAGCTGGTCGATCAAGTCTCGGGCAGCCTGCTCGGCGGCGTCCGCGGCGAGGTGCTCGAACGGGCCTTCCAATACTGGAAGAACATCGACGCCGATATCGGGAAGCGGGTCGAGGCGAGGGTGCAGGCGGGCGGTGCGCCGAGACCCGCCAAAGGCATAGGCAAGGGCTGAGACCGCCTCTGCCCGCGCCACGCCGTCGGCCCTGAAGCTGCGCGTCCATGTGAGCAGACGAATGCTGTTGTCCTCGATCAAGCTCGACGAATCTTGTTCTTGCAGCATCATCGGGCGGACAGTGCTCGGCGGAGGTGCGGCGGAGATCGACCCTGGGATGCCCGATAAGCAGGCAACCATTCGGCGGCGGTCGTGATGACGGTCGGCGGAAAGGAGCAGGAATGGCAAACACATCAAAGATGCAGACCCGAGAGATCAAGGCGGCCGTGGTCCGCAAGAAAGGCGGGCCGTTCCAGATCGAAAGCCTGCTGTTGGAGGAGCCGCGCCCCGACGAGGTCTTGATTCGAATCGTCGCCACCGGCAGGTGCCACACCGATATGGTCGCGCGCGACCAGCTCTATACCGTGCCGCTGCCGGTCGTGCTGGGCCACGAAGGAGCCGGCGTCGTCGAATGAATCGGCGGCGCGGTCGAGAAGCTCGCGCAGATTACCGGAGGGGGCGCCGACTTTTCACTGGAATCGAGCGGCAGGCCCGCCGTGCTGCGCCAGGCCATCGATGCCTTGGCGATTAAAGGCGTGTGCGGCATTGTCGGGGCCCCGGCTTTGGGCACAGAAGCCAGCTTCGATGTGAACGGGGTCATGACCACCGGCAAGCGGATCATCGGCATTATCGAAGGTGACAGCGTGCCGGACATCTTCATTCCGAGCCTTGTCGAACTCTACACACAAGGACGGTTCCCATTCGACAAGCTGGTGAAATTTTACAGCCTTGATCAGATCAATCAGGCGGCGGAGGACAGCGAGAAGGGCATCACGATCAAGCCGATTGTCCGTTTCGGGTCATGACCACCGGCGCCGTTGAGCCACGTTGTTTCACAGGAGGTCGAATCACATGAGTGCTCCCACACGTGCGCGTTACAGCGGGTACGATAAGCTGTACATCAATGGCCAATGGGTAACGGGCCGATCTTCTCACGTGGTACGGGTGACCGACCCCTATGATGACAGTCTGCTCGCGGAGATCCCCGGTGCCAGCTTAGACGATGTGAACCAGGCGTTTGAATCCGCCAAGAAGGCCCAAACCGGATGGGCCGCCGCTTCTCCGGGCGAGCGAGCCCGGGTCCTCCGCCGCGCCTACGATATCGTTAAAGCGAGGAAAGATGAAATCGTCGATTGGTCGATTCGCGAATCGGGGAGCGTCCGCATCAAGGCTGAAATCGAATGGCAAGCGGTCGTCGATATCATGGAGCAGGCCGCAGCGGCGCCCTACCGTGTGATCGGCCACATCATGCCCTGCAACATTCCCGGCAAGGAATGCCGGGTGTATAAAAAACCGTTGGGTGTGATCGCCGTGATCAGCCCATGGGATTTCGCCATGCATCTCTCGAACCGCTCGGTCGCGCCGGCCCTGGCGGTCGGCAACGCGGTGGTGCTCAAACCTTCGAGCGATACCCCGGTGACCGGCGCGTTGATGCTCGCGAAGATTTATGAAGAAGCCGGGCTGCCCGCGGGGTTGTTCAACGTGGTCGTCGGCTCCGGTTCGAAGATCGGCAACCCATTTGCTCTGCATCCGATTCCTCGCCTCAATTCGTTCACCGGCTCAACCCCTGTCGGTATCGGCATCGGCATCAACAGCATGAAGAGCCCGATCATCAAGAAGATCGCACTTGAACTCGGAGGGAATGGCCCTCTTGTCATCCTGGATGATGCCGACATGGACATAGCGGTCAATGCCGCCGTCTTCGGCAAATTCATCAATCAAGGGCAGATCTGCATGATTGCCAACCGCATCATCGTTCATGAATCGATTCATGAGGAGTTCGTGAACAGGTTTGTGAATCGCGTCAAGAAACTCAAGGTGGGCGATCCCAAGGAGCCGGACACAGTCATCGGACCAATCATCAACAAGCAGCAATGTCAGGGAATCATGGCGCACATCGAATCGGCCCGCAAGGAGGGCGCGAAGGAAATGGCAGGCGGGGAGCCAACGGGATTGGTGATTCCGCCGCATGTGTTTACCGGCGTGACGATGAATATGACCATCGCGCGAGAGGAAATCTTCGGTCCAGTCGCGCCGATCATCAAGGTGAGGAATGAAGCTGAAGCCTTGCGGGTCGCCAATGACACCGATGCCGGACTGACCGGCGCCGTCATTACGAAGGATGAAAATCGCGGATTGGCCTTTGCGCTCAAAATGGAAGTCGGCATGGCCCATATCAACGATCAACCAGTCAATGATCTTGCGAACAATCCATTCGGTGGCGAGAAGAACAGCGGGCTCGGACGCTTCGGCGGCGACTGGATTATCGAGGAGTTCACGACTGCGCAGTGGGTGACGGTGCAGCATACGCCGAGGCAGTATCCGTTCTGACAGAAGGCGATGCCGTGAATGAAAAGGCCAAGATGTTGGCCAGAGGCCGCTGTTTGCGTGCGACTACGGGTACAACATCCGTCTAGGCATCAACGGGTTCGTCAACTTCAGCTGTGTGTTCCTGGATTGCACGCCGATTGAGATCGGAGATTACGTCCAGATGGGGCCGGCCGTCCAGCTCTACACGACGACCCATCCGCTCGAAGTGGGAGCCCGAGTTGTTGAGTGTAGGCGTTTCAGTTTGAAATGATTCGGAGGACGACATGAAAATCGCGCTTATTGGGGCCACGGGATTCGTCGGATCGGCACTCCTCAAAGAGGCTCTGGACCGCGGGCATGAAGTCACGGCCATCGTGCGGCATCCGGAGAAGCTGCCTGCACATGCCAAGCTTCATCCTCACAAAGTGGATATCGACAATGTCGATGAATTGTCGCCTGTGCTGGCTGGTCAGGATGCCGTCATCAGCGCCTTCAGTCCCGATAAATCCGATCCTGAGATTCGGGAAAAACATGTGCAAGGCATCCGGACAGCGATGGCCGCTATGAAGCGGGCCGGTGTGAAGCGGTTGCTCGTGGTGGGCGGAGCGGGGAGCCTCGAAGTCAAACCCGGTGTTCGGGTGATCGATACGCCCGATTTTCCCGAGCAGTTGAAGGGCACGGCTCGCGCCACGGCAGATGTTCTGCAGTTGTTACGACATGAACATGACCTCGAATGGACCTGCTTGAGCCCCTCCGCGATGTTACAACCAGGAACGCGGGCCGGGAAGTTCCGCCTGGGAACGGATCAGTTACTCACGAATGCGCGTGGTGAGAGTTCAATCTCGCTCGAAGACTATGCGGTAGCCATGATGGATGAAGTGGAACGACCGGCACACATCCGACAACGCTTCACCGTTGGATATTAAGGAGCGGATCGGTAAGTCACCGCAGAGCAGCGACTCCGCTCTCGTGCGCCCCTGCCCAAGGACTTCTCCGGACCGGACGCGACCTGAACGGTCGTCCGGACAAGAAGCACCTTGATCTCGGCCGCCGCCGCGATGACAATGTCCTGAGGTAAGGCAGCTTCTCTCCAAGAGAAACGTCCATGAAGCAGACGCGCGACGCATCCGCCGACCGCCTCTCTCCTAACCGCCGCAAGGTCCTCGTGATCCCGGCCTGTGCAGGCTCAAACGGTACGGCGGAAGACATGGCGCCGCTATGTCGATGATGTCGTGGCCGCGCTCCACCGGGCGCTTCAAGCCGACTATGTGGTGCTCGGCGGCGGCAACGCGAAACGGCTCATGACGCTGCCTGAATGAGCGCATTGGGCCACAACAACCACGCGTGTACCGGCGGCTTTCGCCTGTGGGAAGAAGCCTGGAAGGACGAGCGCCCTTCCTGCGTGGTGCGGTATTCGAGGTGACGGCATGAACCCTACGAGAATCGTCATCATCGGCGGGGGCTTCGCCGGCGTGAAGTGCGCAAGGACTCTGCGCAAGAAATTGTCGACGAACACCTGCGAGATCGTGCTGTTCAGCCGGGAGAACAACATGATCTTCTACCCATTGCTGGCGGAAGTGGCGGGTGCGGCGATCAATCCGAGTGCGGTCACGGCGCCGTTACGTCAGATGCTGCCCGGAGTCCGCTGTCGAACCCAAGAAGTCCGGCGCATCGACCTGGCCACGTCAGAGGTGGAATACGAACGATACGATGGTCGTCCGAGTCGTATGACGTTTGATCATGCGGTGCTGGCTTGCGGGACTGCCGTCAATCTGAGTGTGGTCCCCGGCATGGCCGACCATGCATTCCCACTGAAGTCCGAGGGCGATGCCATGGTCTTACGATTTCACGTGATGGCACAACTTGAAAAAGCCGAAGTCTGTGACGACCCGGACCGGCGACGGTGGTATCTCTCGTTCGTCGTGGTCGGCGGCGGCTTTACCGGAGTAGAGACGGCCGGCGAGATCAATGATTTGATCAAAGCCGGCATGCGGTTTTACAGCAACTTCACCGCCGGTGACGTGACGGTCACGTTGGTGCACAGCCACGATCAGATTCTGCCGGAAGTGAGCCCGACACTCCGGGAGTTTGCCCGAACGAAGATGGAGCAGGCCGGTATCAAGATGATTCTCAACGCGCGCGCGACGATGGCCACTGCCGAGGGCGTCGAACTGCACGATGGTCGAATGCTCCGCGGCGCCACGGTCGTTTGCACGATCGGCACCACGTCGCCGCTTCTAGTGGACCGGCTCGATGTGTCCAAGGAGCGCGGACGACTGCTGACCGAGCCGGATCTGCGCGTGCGCGGGACGTCGAACCTATGGGCGATCGGCGACTGCGCACATCATCTGTCCGGTTTAGGGTGCGTCTTCAAGGAGGGCCACCATGACACGGGTGACCGTACTCCAGGAGGTGCGACAGATGCGCTTTGAAGAACTGTACGAGCGGCGACAACGGCGGGAACTCACGATGGCGGAGGCGTCGGAGATGCTGGGCAGCACAGAGCGGAATTTATCTGAAGATCGGCGGCGCAAACACGCTCTATGTCAACAGTGCGCACACCAAACGGCTGCAAGCGCTGCCGAGATATGATCCGCAACGTATGCAGGCGTTGTACGATGCCCATGAAAGAGGAATCGAGATCCTGAGGCGCTTTTCCGATGTGCGCTGGACCTATGTCACACCGGCGTACAAGTTTGCCCCGTTTGGGATATACACAGGCAAGTACTATGTCATGGGAGACGAATTTACGCCGGGCAAGGACGACAATCGGAATGACTACATCAGCTACGCTGACTATGCCAAGGGCATGATCGACATCATCGAACGGCATCAGTACATCCGGGAGCGCCGCATGGCTTTATTCCCTCGCAGGTCGAGCGGTTGCGTGTGGAGACGCATAATGCCTTCGTCGCAGGAAACTTGGTGCCTGTCACGTCCCAAGTGTCCGGCATTATCACGAATGTGCTGGCAGAGGAAACCCAATTCGTCAACAAAGGCGAACTCGTCATGACGCTGGATGCCAATGAGGCTGCAGCCACGCTCGGTCAAGCGCGTGGCAACCTTGGCGAAACTGTAAGACGGATCGCCGCACTGTATGTGCACAGACGGCAGTTTGCGGAGAAACTGGCGGCTCGGCAAGCGCGATTGGATGTCATTCGTCATGACATGGCGCGGTATCGCTATGTCTCTCCCCACGGTGCAGTTCCAAAACAGGTAGTTCAAAATGCCGAGGATCACATGAGGGCGTTGGAGGCAGATGTCCGTGAAACACAGGCGGAGTTGGAAGCACTCGATGTACAGATCGGGAGAACGACCGTCACAGAGCATCCAGCCGTGCAGCTAGCCAAATACCAATTCGTTGAAGCTCAGCTCCGCTACGGCCAGCAACAGATTCACTCCCCGGTTGCGGGTTATGTCGCCAAACGGAAGGGACAAGTTGGTGACCGCGTTGCACCCGGCGTGACCCTGATGACCATCGTGCCGCTGGACCATCTGTGGGTGGAGGCCAATTTGCGTGAGACCGAGCTAGCTCATGTTCGACCTGGTCAACCGGCGCTGGTGTCCGTCGATATGTACGGCAAACGATATCGTTATCACGGCACCGTCGAAGGATTGGTGCCTGGCTCAGGCAGTGTGTTTGCGACGCTCCCCCCAGATAATGCCACTGGGAACTTTATCCACATCGTCCAGCGGGTACCGGTTCGGATTGCACTACCTAAGGAAGAGCTGATGGAAAACCCTATTCGGCCAGGGCTGTCGACGGTCACGCAAATCGATATCAGCGAACCCGGCCAATCGGTGTGGACATCCCGCACCAACACATCGACCGCGGAATATCACACCGATTTTTTTGAAGAAGAACTGCAAGAGGCCGATGCCATCGCCCGTGAGACCGTCAACGAAAATTTGCCATTGGAGCCGAGTGAACCACACAACCTGCAACCACTTGTCCAACTCGAGCGCGGTCACGACTTGGATCGACGAGACGGGAGAGCAGACGGATCAGGAACTATTGCTCCGGGTGATCGCAGCCCTGAGCCATTACGGGAACAGCACGACTTTACACCCCAATCACATGTACCACCCAGGAGCCCCGATCTTGGGCTGCCGAGTTCCCCGCTTTCACCATCGACTGCCGGCCCCGGCTCGGGCCTTCTAGGAACTGAGGCCGGGCGTATTCCGCCGCCTGCACCGTCGGGAAACATGGAAAGATCGCGAGATAGATTGAGACGCTAAACATCGGGCGTCAGGAAGCAAACAAAGCTATCCGGCTTGCAAAGAGGGAGCACTGAAAATGCTTAAGCAAATTGGCCAATTCATCGGGCTCTTCGGACAATGTCCAGGGTACCGACAAATTTCTCTTCGCAGCGTACTGACTGGAGCAGGCATTCTGACCTGCCTGTCCATGGGAATGGGGTGTACCACACAAACGCAGATTGCCTCTGGGCATCCCGCTATGAATGTTGACCATGCGCGAGACCTTGCCTTTCGGTATCGAGAAGAAGCCTTAGTCTTGAGCAAACTGGCTGACGGCCTTGAGCTCGAAGCGAACAGCGTTTCGACACAATCTCAGCACCTCGGATCCGTTACAGCGGCCGACCCTCGTATTCATAACCTTCGTAAGCAGGCAGAAGCAGCATTTGAGCGGGCTCGTGAATACAGAGCGGAAGTCCCTCACAATCAAGTCTACTAAATGACGTGGAAGGTCTTTGGCGAATACCTGGAAGAGTGTGGTGCTCCGTATCGCACCGCCACCCCATCGGGGAGAGAACCACCCGTCAGATCCCAGCTAGACCGTGTTGAGGTCTGCCCCCCGCCCTCCTCATGATTCAAGTCCTGCTAGGCGTGGTGTTGCCTGTGAGCAGCAACAAGAAGGTTGGAAGTACAATTACCACCAGCGGCACTTGAACCAGAAGACCAGAGATAATGGCGATCGCGAGCGGCTTCTGCATGGCCGATCCCTCGCCAATGGCCAAGGCTAACGGCAGCAGGGCAAGAATGGCGGCTAACGTCGTCATCGTAATGGGGCGGAGTCGGTTTAATCCTGCCTGGATTAGTCGGCCTCGTAGGTCTACAGACCTTGGCAAATCCTGATATTCGCAGTAATAAAAAATGCCCACCTCTGTGACGATCCCGAGGACCATAGTGAGTCCCATCAGCGAGGTGACATTGAGTTCCGTGCCGGTCCACCAAAGGCCGATGAACACCGCAGGGATAGTGAGGAGCGTCGTCAGGAGCATCAAGGCTGCGACTCGTAGGCTCTCATACAAGAAGAGCAGCACGACAAAAACGAGCACGGCGGCTGCAATGAACACCCCTAGCAATCCCCGAAACGCCGTCTGCTGTTCCTGATACAGGCCGCCAAGGTGATAATACACGCCCTTCGGCAGGAAGCCAGGCCGGTCCAATCGTTCGGTCATCTCCACGATCGTGCTCCCGAGATCTCGACCGCTAATGCGAGCCGTGACCGGGACCATGGTCTTGAGATCTTCCCGCTTAATTTGCGGTTGGCCCGTCATGACCTCCATGGTCGCCACACGCTTTAGGGGAAAGAGATGTCCGTCTGGTGCCCGCAGTCGTAACATCCCAAGGTCACGCGCGGTCGCTCGGGTCCTTTCGTGAACCCAGACACGGACTCCGGTCATTTTGACGCCCTCCTGCACGTGTGTCGTGACGGCGCCGGTCACATAATCCGTCAACATGAGGGTGACGGCGTCCGGCAAGAGTCCCTCCAAGGCGGCTTTCTCCCGATCCACACGAATCTCCAATGCGTCACCGGCGACCACCAGGCCGTTCTTGACCTCCACAATCCCGCGGACCGTGCCAATCGTGTCTGCCACCTGCCCGGCCACTTCCCTGAGTAGGGGGCCGTCATCCGAAAACAATTTCACTTCGATCGGCTCTGGGACTGCGGTGAGATCCCCAATGAGATCCTCCATGAGCTGCGCCATTTCGATTTGGAGACCCGGGATGTGATGTTCGATCCGCTGTCGGACCTCATCCATCACGGCATGAATGGGCCGACGAGGCAGCGGCATGAGGCGCACGAACAGATCGCCATTATTCGCCTCCGTCAGCCCACCGCTCAACCGGAGACCGGTCCGGCGGGAATAGGTCTGCACCTCGGGCGTGGCGCGGAGGATCGTCTCGAGTTGACGCACGAGGCGATCCGTCTCGCTGATCGACGTCCCAGGCGGCGCCAAATAGTCCAGCACAAAGCCGCCTTCATCCATGACGGGCATAAACCCAGATCCGATCTGGCGATACCCCACCCATCCGAGGACCAATAACGGGACCAGCACGACGGCCATAAGCCAGGGGGCGCGCAGCACGCGCGTCATCAACGAGGTGTACCCGGTGTGCACGCGCGCGGTCCATGTCCCACCCCTGTGCGGCTCAGCATCGTGCTCCCGTAAGACGTGTAACGCGAGTAACGGGACGGCAAGCCAGGCGATGAGAAAGGAAATCACGAGGCTGGCGGCCATCGTGAGCGACAAGGCTTTGAAAAAGGCCCCGGTGACGCCCGATAAAAACGCCAGCGGAACAAAGATAATAATCGTCGTGGCGGAGGAGCCGACGAGCGGCCGCGTGAATTCTTGCGCGGCCGCGAGCACGCGGTCCCGCCAGGGTCCGATCCCGCCTTGCAGCCGGCGGATGACATGCTCAATCATCACAATGGCATCATCGATTACGAGACCGACGGCGGCGGCCATGCCGCCCAGCGTCATGATGTTGAAGCTCATATTGAGCACAAAGAGCAGCAGAATCGTGACCGCCAGCACCGTGGGGACCGTGACGGCGGCAATGAGTGTGACTTTCACATTTCTGAGAAATAACAGAATGACCAATGACGCCAATATGATGCCCATAATGACCGCATCACGCACGCTGGAGGCGGAGGCGAGGATTAATTGACTCTGGTCGTACCAATTGACGACCCGCACGCCGACGGGGAGCTGTTTTTGAAGATCGGTTAACGCGTGCGCCACGTCACCCGCGATCGTGACCGTGTTCCCACCGGGCTGCTGGTAGACCTGAAATAAGACGGCATCCTGGCCATCCGCCGTAACACGCGTCCATTGCGGCACCGTGCCGAGTGTGATGGTGGCAATATCCTCGAGAAGGATCATTCCATCGGGCCCGGAACGGACGATCGTCTGCTCGAGTTGGGCCAGATCGTGGAATTGGGTGTTGAGCATCACCAGATAGAGCTTGAAATGGTCTTCCAACCGTCCAACGGCCGTCACCACATTGGTCGCGGACAGGGTCCTGGCGAGGTCATTGAGCGTCAATCCGAAGGAGTCCAGCTTGACCGGATCGACCATCACCTGATATTCCGCGGCAGCGCCTCCGAGAACGCCGATGCGAGCCACCCCGGCAATGGTAGAGAGCACTGGTCGCACCTGGTAAAAGGCCAGGTCATGGAGCTCGGTCAAGGAATGGTGATCGGAAATCAGGCTATAGCCCAGAATCGGAAACACGGTCGGATCCATTCTCCGGACGTCAATAACCGTATTTGGTGGAAGCGATCCCCGGACCTGATTGATGCCTGATTCAATCTGCAACATGGCCGAGACCATGTCCTCACCCCAGCCGAACGTGATAGAGATCTCGGCGCTGCCACGACTCGTGGTCGAACGGACATGGCGCACACCTGGCACGGCCCGAACGGCCTCTTCGACGAGGCGCGTCACCTCAATGGCCATGCGATCCACAGGGCGATTGCCTGCCTCAATCCCGACTTGGATCCGGGGAAAGGTCACATGCGGAAAGAGGCTGACCGGCAGGTTGAGACTTGAGGCCAGGCCCGCGAGCCCGAAGGCCAGTACGAGAAACAGGATAGACCGACGGTGAGCCTGGATCCAATGCGCCAGGTTCATCGAGGCACGTCCACGTCAACCGCCATGCCATCGTGCAATTGATTCTGTCCCACGATGACGATCCGCTGTCCCTCGTGCAGGTCACTACCGCGCACCTCGATCTGCTCCCGATTCTCCAGCCCCGCCTGGAAGACATGGCGTGTGGCGTGTCCGTCCTCCACGCTATACAACACCAAGTGCCCCTCCTGTTGGAGGACGGCACTTCGCGGGACCACGAGGCCTTCCTGGGAGGCGATAATGATCTCGCCGCGCACATATTCATTTAAAAGCAGGCGGTCCTGTGGTCCTGGCGCCGCGAGGACCTCCACGAGTCGGGTGGCGAGATTGACCTGTTGCGTCACCACCCGGATTTCTCCTTCCATAGGCTCACTGCCGGTCCCATGGACCGGAAACAGCCGAACGCGCTGCCCCTTCTGAAACAATCGCCGATCTTCCTCCTCCACGCCAAACCGGACCAGGATATGTTGATCGTCGATCATCTCCACCAATGAACCGCCAGGGGGAACAATTTGTCCTTGGCGGACGTGCACCAAACTGATGACCCCTCCGGTCGCGGCCCGAAGGATTTGCTCGCGCCCCGCCCCTCGCTTCTCCAAGCTGTTCGCCCGGAGCGTTGCCGCGTGCAGGTGCTGCTCAGCCTGGAGGAGATCCTGCCTCGTGGCTAGATTCATCTTCAGACGTTGCTGCATCAGCGTGAATTGGTCTTTCGCTGTCTGTTGTTCCTCCCGAGCGCCGTCCAGGAGCAGCTTCGTTTCATGGCTGGGTTCGACTTCCACGAGGGGCGTGCCGAGTTCCACCACGCGTCCGGTCGTCACCAAGACCTTCCGGACCTGGCATTCATAGGGTACGCTGAACGTCTGTGACTCATCGGGTGCGGGTAAGGTGGACCCGTACACGGTCAAGGTTTCTTCGATCACACGGCGGTCGAGATCCATGACGGTCACCTTGGCATGAGGCTCATGTGACTCAGCCGTCGAGCCCTCCTGGGCCACGGTGACACCGTGTTGTTGGGAGGTGGCAAACAATGCCGGCCAATAACTGAGCCCGACGCCAATCAGCACGACTCCCACCACAATCACCGTCATGTATTTTCCCTGACGCGGTGTCATGGGAGTGTTTTCCCCTGCATGGGCACTGGCGAAGGAGAGAGCTCGATGTCCTGAATCCGATAATAGCCCGTCTCCAACTCCAAGGCGATGAGCATGTCAATGAGTTGTTGTTGGAACGTCAGAATTTGGATTTGCTGGGCCGTCAGGTTGATGAGCGCCGTGTAATAGAGCACGACGGTGGCTTGCCCTTGACGGAGGGCCTCTCGCAGCGTCACGACCAACTTTTTGAGGATCGGTTTGCCGGCCTGCGCCATGGCCACCTGATCATTGAGCCAGTGGATTGTGACGAGCAGTCTGGCGATGTCATTACGTGTTTGAAAGACGCGGTTGGTGTACTCGTCCAACAGTTTTTGCCGCGTCGCCCGCTCGATGGCAATGTTCCCCTGATTGCGGTTGAAGATCGGGAGATCGGCTGAAATTTGAGGCCCCGGCCGGTAAAAATTCCCTAGATCGCGCACATCATACAGGCCCACCGCGACATTGGAGAACTGGCTGAGAATCGCCGCGCGCACGGTGGCTTCCTGGCTGCTATACCCTTGGCGGAGGGCCACCAAGTCGAGACGCCGGTCTTCCAGACCATTCAGAAACCACTCCAAGGTGGGCGGCACCAGCCGAGCCGGGAGCGCAATCGAGCGATCGAGCGGGAGGGCACTGTCGGGAGGTAAGCCTACGAGTCGATTGAACGCGACCTGTTGCTGGCTCACCTGCTTCTCCAGTTCGAGCCGATTCGTTCGAGCATTGATATGGGCCGTCTCGGCCGCAGACAGCTCCAAACCTGTGAGAATGCCGCGTTGCAGCGCCTGCCGCATTTGCGTGACGTTCTCCGTCAGGAATTCCGAGAGCTCAGTCGCCAGCAGCGCTTGATTCCGAAGCGTCACCAATCGATAGGCCGCTAATTTTGCCGCCTGGGCCACTTGCCACTCCTGCCATGCGACATCCAGATCGACCGCCTGGGCCCGCGCTTCGGCAGCCTCGACCCGCGCGCCACGATTGATGAGCGTCTGCAAGTCCCACATCAAGCTTCCCCCGAATTCCGTGACCGTCCCTAGAGGAATCGGGCCAGCCGGGATACCCGACAGAAGCCCCGAAGGGCTCTGGCCGCTGATCGGGATCGAAAGAAAGTAGGTGAGGCGCGGATTCGGCAAGATGCCGGCTTGGAGGACTTGTCCTGCCGCAATCGCGCGTTGATCGCGCACGGCTCGCAACCCAGGATTGGCGAGGACGGCCAGCACCGCAGCTTCGTCCGGCGACAGACCATCTCGGTCATCAAAATCGAGGGGCTTGAGAATGGGGTGGTGAATCTCTTGTGCGGCAATGCGGATCCGAGTCATGCTGGGCGTCTCTCCGGCGGCATCGGAGGACAGCGGCAGGGGGTGATAGCCGGTGCACGCCGGCAAGATCGTTCCGAGCGCGACACCAAGAATGATAGGGACGACTGATATCTGCATGGTCCTTCAACCCTACCGCACCCAGTTAACCCCAGAGTGATCCGGACATTACCGTTTGGTCATGTAGAGCTCACGGCTTGCTTGGCACAGAAAGACGAAGGAGAATGCGAGGTGCACGGTAGCGAAAAAGCCAGAATCCGATCCTATGCATTCTCGGGAGATCGCGTGTGAGGGTCCTTATCATCGACGACGATATGCGCACCGCCTCGTTTATTCTCAATGGGTTGAGGCAAGCTGGGTTTGTGGCCGATCATGAGGGCGACGGCCAAAACGCGCTACATAGAGCCGTGCCCGAACCGTACGATGCGGCGGTGATTGACGTCATGCTCCCATCCCTAGACGGTCTGTCACTCGTTCGCGAACTGCGCCGACGGAGAGTGCGACTTCCAGTCCTGATCTTGAGTGCGAAGGGGTCCGTGCAGGATCGAGTGCAAGGGCTATCCGATGGTGGCGACGACTATTTAACGAAGCCATTCGCGTTTTCGGAGCTGCTGGCACGGCTCCAAGCTCTAATCCGACGGGCGCAAGGGATTTCTGAACCGGCTCGACACGTAGTGGGGAACCTGTCAGTCGATCTGCTCACCCGTAAAGTGTTTCGTGGTGACCGATTCATTGATCTTCAACCCCGTGAATTCGCCCTCCTCGAATATCTCATGCGTAATTGCGGGCGCGTGGTGTCAAAGATCATGATTATGGAGCACGTCTGGAATTATAACTTTGATCCTGAGACGAACATTGTTGAAGCGCGAATCTGCCGCTTACGTGAGAAGATCGACCGTGGACCGGATCCCAAGCTGATTCACACGGTGCGGGGCATCGGGTATGTGCTGCGAGAACAGCATGCGTAAGATCTATCGGTCGCTGACCTTTCGATTAACACTCTGGTACGCCGTCGTTTTTGCCGTTTCCCTACTCTCGATGCTGCTGGTCGTGTATCTGATGCTTGCCCAGCGGATGGACACACGCATCGATGAATTGCTTCTCTCCGATGCCCTCGAATTCAAACACCTTTACCGGTTATACGGCATAGACAACATGGAGGCAGAATTCGCCCGAGAAGCCGAGGTGGCTGGGACTGATCAGGTATTCTTTCGTCTCCTCTCGCGTGATGGTCGCCAACTGAGGGCGTCCGACCTTCATGCTTGGAAAGAGGTTCCCGTGACGCAGTCAATATTGGACCACCTCGCCCCGGATCAACCGGCGTTCGAGACGATGAGAGTCCCCGGCCAGCCCCATCATGTGCGCGTGGTCTATTACATCACGGCAGAAGATCGGAATGTTCTGCAGGTGGGATATTTGCGCCGAGATGATGAGCGCTTCTTGGAAGAGTACCGACACATATCTGCGGCCGTGATCTTGGCCGGTCTTTTCTTGGCGGCCTCGCTCGGTTGGTTTATG
The DNA here is from genome assembly GCA_037045225.1 of Nitrospira sp. Classification (NCBI taxonomy): domain Bacteria; kingdom Pseudomonadati; phylum Nitrospirota; class Nitrospiria; order Nitrospirales; family Nitrospiraceae; genus Nitrospira; species Nitrospira sp. The sequence continues at coordinate 65,197 of JBAOHZ010000008.1, read as the reverse complement.
GCCCGGCGTGCGCTGGGGGGAGTAGAACATGTGACCGAAACGGCAAGAGTCATCGGAACAGGGGACTTCGCTCGGCGGGTTATTGTGAGTAATCGAGGCGATGAAATTGATCGCCTGGCGATCACCTTTAATCTGATGTTGGATAAGATTCAATCACTGATTCTGGAGTTAAAGCAGGTCACGAGTGATATTGCGCATGATCTGCGCAGCCCGATTACACGGATTCGCGGCATGGCGGAGGCGACGCTCCTTGTGGACACGACCATTCCAGCGTATCAAGAAATGGCGGGTCTCGTCGTGGAAGAAAGTGACCGCCTCGTCGCCATCATCAATTCCTTGCTTGAGATTGCAGAGGTGGACGCAGGAGTCGCCCAGTTGACTTTGTCAGATGTTGACATTGGACTCATGGCCCAAGACGCTTGCGACCTGTTTCGCCCGGTCGCAGAAGACAAGGGAATCGCGCTCGACATGAGAGCGCCTCTGACGCCGGTCATTGTGAGAGGAGACAAGGGGCGCCTTCAGCGTGTTCTGGCGAATGTCCTCGACAATGCTCTGAAGTATACACCTCGAGGTGGGCAGGTCCACCTCTCCGTGGAGAAGGGCACTTCTGACGTCAAGCTGTTCATTCGTGATAGCGGCAGTGGGATTGACGGGCAGGACCTTCCTCACATCTTTGACCGCTTTTATCGCGCTGACCGAAGTCGCTCGACCTGCGGGAATGGATTGGGGCTGAGTTTGGCATTTGCCTTTGTGAAGTCTCACAACGGCCATATTGACGTCGAAAGCGCTCCTGACAAGGGCAGCACCTTCCGTATCGTGTTGCCAGCTTAATCCATCCTCCACTGGCAGACCATCCTATAATTTCATAGCCGTCCGTCGGGCGGTGAGGCCGCATCGATATCTAAGGGGAGCACGGCGACCGATCGATTTGAAAGGGGAATGAGTGGGGCAGTTGGTACTTCTTCGACATGGCCGATCACAAGGGAACCTGGAGAATCGATTCACCGGGTGGATCGATGTCCCGCTTTCAGCAAAGGGCAGGGAAGCAGCAATCGCTGCCGGCAAGGAACTCGCACATTATAGGTTTGATCGGGCGTTTACTTCCCGGCTTGTGCGAGCAATTGAAACGCTCAGTTATGTGTTAGCGGTAGTCGAACAAGGATCTATTCCTAATGAGAACGATGAGGCACTCAATGAGCGGATGTATGGAAGTTTATAAGGATTGAATAAAGACAAGACGGCCAACCGGTATGGAGAGCATCAGGTCTTACTATGGCGTCGAAGTTATGATGCCAGGCCGCCCGGTGAAAGCTTACAAGACACGGCCGCTCGTGTGCTGCGTACTATCAACGTAAGATACAGCCTCACGTACTGGCCGGAGAAACGGTCATTGTCGTCGCGCATGGCAATAGTCTGAGGACCTGGTGGTGCATCTTGACCATCTTTCGGGAGAACAGATGATGCACGTGGCTGTGCGCGCTACCATCTGATTGCCAGAAATAACTGGGAGGCGATGTGCCAAGTATATTCAGGACTGTACGCGCAACTCCGCATTAGTACCAAATGCTTTGAAAGCGAACTCCTCCCAGGTGCCTTCTGAATCGTTTTGCACAAAGATAGCTTAGTGGAAATTTCTTTGACTATCCCGCTGGCCGGGTATCATTCGCGACCGGCCGAGAGGGCTTTCACGTCATGCGGGCTTTCAGGGCTAGCCTTCTCCCGCTAACTTGAAGTAATGTACAGGCAACAGGGGATGGAGTCCCCCGTCAACCGCCTTTCCGAAGGCTGATGACTCCTAGGCTATCTTGATGTAGCTGCGGAGTTGTCCTATTGCTGTGACAACCGCTCCCAGGCGGTTTTTTTATGTCCAGCAGTCGAATTGATGGAGGATTGTTGAATGGAACAGATCTTTACGGTTGCATCGCTTTGGCTGTCTCTCGCTGTCCTCTCTTCCCTCCTCGCGTTCCAACTGCGCGTATCGGTCGCATTGGTCGAAATTTGTGTGGGCGTTGCCGCCGCCGCGCTGTTGAGCTGCTGGGGGCTGCCAGAAATCCTCACGCCAAATGCTGAATGGGTACGGTTCCTTGCGGCGTTTGGTGCCGTCGTCCTCACCTTTCTTGCTGGAGCGGAACTTGATCCCCAGGTACTGCGGTCGAAACTGCGAGAAGTCAACGTGGTGGGCTTCGTAGGTTTCGCGGCACCGTTTCTCGGGTGTGCCGCTGTTGCCTACTATGTCCTTGGATGGGATTCCCGAGCGAGCTGGCTCTGTGGCGTGGCCCTTTCGACGACCTCCATGGCGGTAGTGTATGCCGTGATGCTTGAAACCGGTCTAAATAAAACCGAGTATGGCAAAGGGATTCTCGGGTCCTGTTTCATCAATGATCTGGGGACGGTGATTGTCCTCGGTCTACTCTTCGCTCCATTTACCTATAAGACGATCGTCTTTGTCCTCGGAAGCGCCCTGGTCTTGGCGTCATTGCCGACAGTTACCGCATGGTTAACCCGTCATCTGGCTCACCGAACCGCCGCCATCCGTACAAAGTGGGTGATGCTCATTTTGCTTGGGCTGGGCTCATTGGCCTTATGGTCGGGTAGCGAAGCCGTGCTTCCTGCATACATTGCGGGCATGGTGCTTGCCGGGAGTGCGGCCAAGGATACGCACTGGATTCGTCGGCTGCGCACACTCACCGTGGGGCTGCTCACGCCCTTCTATTTCATTCGTGCCGGTACTCTCGTCTCGCTGCCGGCGTTGCTATCTGCTCCGCTGGTGTTCCTCGCGCTCTTGGCTGGCAAGGTCTCCTCCAAAATCTTCGGTCTATATCCGATCATTGGACTGTTTCGACAGGACCAAAATGAGCGGTGGTACTACACGCTGTTGATGTCCACGGGTTTGACATTCGGCACCATCTCGTCGCTCTATGGTCTGGCGCATGGCATCGTGACTCAAGAACAATACTCCTTCTTAGTGGCGGCCGTTATTGCGAGCGCTGTCGTTCCCACCCTGATTGCTAGCTGGAGGTACACCCCGCGGCATCTCTTACCCCGTGATGAAATACATGGCAAAGGCCCCGGACGGATCAATGGTCTGAGCGAGGAGGGATAGGCTCATCTTTTCGTCTAATGGCAAGGATGCCGCAATCGAGCCCGGCGATAGCTCTTCGACAAGATCCTGCAATACGGAATTACCCCCTAGCCTTTGGGTGGAAGTTCCTCACTGATGGGGGAATTCTGCCCAACCCACGTTCCTTGGCCCGTTTATCCTCTGATAGTGTCTGTCGGCCTAGCCTCATTCCTGCTCAAAGCCTAATGCGTCGATCCTCCTATTAGTGTCAATGGTTTCATGATCATGCCGGAGTGACTCTTCCAATTTGCAAGGAGTGCATCGCTCTGCAGTCGCATGGTTCGTGCCTGCTGGTCCGCGACTTGCTCAGTCCTTCTGTACAAACGGCTCAAGCGGGACCTTCTGAGAGACATGAGGTTTTTTCAGAGCTCACTGCTCGCGGAGGTGCGTGGCGCACTGAGGTCTTCTCAAGGTTTTGCCGCCATTGCCGCCACAGAGGTGGTGTAAGGAGGAGAAATGAACTCTTTCTGGATTTACCCTTTCATCATTGTGGGAGGGGCGCTGCAGACCTGCGGCGCTGCGATGAATGCCCAGCTCTTTCAGTCTTTGGAAAACAAGTGGCTCGCAAGTGCCGTGTCCTTCGCGCTGATCACTGCTTTCTTCTTATGCATTTTTGCAATGTTTCCAAACCCACTTCCGAGTAGCGAAGGCCTCGCAAGGATGCCGTGGTGGGCTCCCTTGTGCGGCCTGGTCGGAGCCGTTCAGGTCTATGCCGGGCTCACGCTTGTGCAAAAAATCGGAGCGGGACCTTTTATCGGTTTCACCGTGACCACAGCTCTGGTCATGTCCCTCTTGCTGGACCACTATGGCTGGTTCCATATGCCGGTGCACGAGATCAACCATTGGCGTGTAGTGGGAGTTGTACTCATGATTGGCGGGATTGCGCTCATCGCAAAATACTGAAGGAACGTAACATGGGCCAGATAGTTATGAAGATCATTATCTTGGTCGCCTTCATGTCTTAGGCGTGGCGGCCGGATTGTATTCTGAGAGCAGTATAGGCTCCAATGGTAAGCGAGGCATCGGCGGCTTCCCCTTCCACCGCTGCCGTGCTGAGGATTGGCCAACAAAGAACTGGCTCGGAAGACTCCTATCGAAGATGCGGTTAGCCCAGAACAATACAACCCCATCTGATTGACGATGCAGGGATGTTGCTAGGTCCTTCGCAGCGGTGCTTTCGTCACCGAGATGTCGTTCCTTTCTACACATCTGAGTGCGGGTTGTGCTCTACTGTCGGAGTTCTCTCCTATTGTCGATCCTTTTGGAGATACGAACACAATGATTCAATGGATCCCGCGGGTCATTACACGGGTGGTCTTCATCAGCATGGTTCCATTCCTGGTTGTCCTTTTATTTGGTAGTTATCTCTCATATCGATACAACGGCATTCTCCGCGAGAACAGAGAGCTGGTTGTGCATACCTACCAGGTCATTGCAACCATCAATGACCTGTTTATTGTGATTGAGGATGCGGAGACTGGGCAACGAGGATTCGTCATTACCGGGGAACCGGCGTATTTGGATCCCTATCGGTCCGCCCTTCAGACGGTGCCCCGCTCACTCGTGGCGTTACGCCTACTGGTGACGGACAGTCCGAATCAGATGGACCAGGTCGCAACCCTTGAGGCCTCTCTAGAGAAAAAGCTTGACGAGCTCGGTGCGACCATCGCCCTGCGACATCTCAGGGGTTCGACGCAGCTCGATCGATGATCGTCGCCGAAAACGGTAAGGTGGTGATGGATACGATTCGCAGGATCGTCGCGAAGATGAGTGAGACCGAGAGGGTGCTCCTGGCGGCGCGCACGGCTCGCGTCTCAGTTGATGAGCGCAATATAGTCATTGTCGTTTTCCTCGGCGCAGCGTTGTCGATCGTCACACGCCTCGCCATTGCGTTCCTTGTTCAGAGATGGCCGACGCGACAGACACAAGCGTAAACACTCCCGGTCAACGAGAAAGTCCCGAGAGGCCTATAAGGACAAGGACACATTACTGACACAGGCACACCGCATGCTGGCCACCCGCGCACTTCTTTAACTGAGGACGATGATGTCGCATGCATCTTGCCTTGTTCAATTCATGGAACGCTGATTGGCTTGCACTCAAAATATTGGGCGCTTATACGCCATGCGGAGGGAGACGGTGCGCTTGTCGTGGCCCCTGGGGATGCGGATACAAGTTGCCTTCGTGCTCGTGCTATTTCTTGGATCTCTCGGAGTCTTAGTATGGAACGCATTTACGAGCGCTTTATTGCCAGGGCAGGAACTCCGCGTGCGCACTGTGCTGCGCGAGGCTAGTCATCGAATGGCCAAGTCAGCGGACCCTATGGTCACATCTCTCGCTCATGGCGGGGCTGACCCATTTGAAAAAATAGGTGTGGCCCTGCGCGGGATTGCCACAGGTGTCGTGGCGGATTTTCCCGGTGTAGAAGGGGGATTCTATTTGGCCGGCACGATTGACCGCTTCAGTGGGTATGCGACCGGCAACGCCCATCCCCATCCAGGACTTTCCCGAAACGATCCACCACCGCTTGAGGCACCGTATATTCAAGTCCAGGCTCGGCAAAGCCTCGCTGAAGCATCGACAGAGCCGTTGTTCAGTGTCCGCGATGTTGGGCCGAGCCGCGTGGCTGTTGTCACCGAGGCGATTGGCTCCAGTCGCCCCGCTCTTGCGACGACCTGGGTCATGTTTCGATTGACAGGGCCGGAGCAATTACATGCTGAAGTCCGGCGCTATCAGGTGTCCTTGACGCTGGCGCTGGTTGGCATGACATTGTCACTATTGCTCATGATTTCACTCGTACGATCACTCACGCGTCAACGAATCATGCAGGACAGACTACGCAATGAACTTCGTCGCTCTGAGCAATTGGCTACACTTGGCAAATTGTTGGCCGGTGTTGCCCATGAGATTAGAAACCCGTTAGCTGGCATTCGTTCGACCATTCAGCTCTGGGGCCGAATGCCTGAGACAGCCAAGACCAATGAGTCGATGGAAGCGGTGATCCAGGCGGTCGATCGTTTGAACAACATTCTGAGCCGACTTTTGTATTTTTCACGGGTGGATCGTGCCGAGCGGCAATCTGTGGATGTCAATCAGATTCTCGAGGCAACCTTCACATTGCTGGAGGCACAGGCGAGCGAGCAGCAGGTAGCTCTGGACCTCCAGTTGCAATCCGGACTACCCCCTGTCTTGGGATCTGGCGAGGCGCTCAGGCAAGTGTTTCTCAACTTGGCGACCAATGCGCTACAGGCGATGCCGGACGGTGGGTGTCTAAAATGCCGCAGTCGTTATCTTCAAGAAGAACGAGTGGTCGAAATCTCTCTATCCGATACTGGAATCGGAGTATCAGCTGAAGATCAAAAACATCTTTTCGAACCGTTCTTTACGACCCGATCTCATGGAACGGGGCTGGGCCTCGCGTTATGCCGGGAAATTATTCAACAGCATGATGGGCGGATAGACTTGGTGACGGAAGAGCGTTTAGGCGCTACCTTTCGAATCGTGTTGCCAATAGCGAAGCGAGAAAGTGACCAATGACCGGCGGCGTAAGACCTCGCACAACGATTGGGGTCGCAGATGATGAGGCCCTCATCCGGACGAATCTCCGTGTCTTGCTCGAAGCCGCTGGCTATACCGTCATTGAAGCAGCCGACGGCCTGCAGGCTGCAACGATGCTGGAGGATGAGAGGATCGCATTAGTCTTACTCGACCTGAAAATGCCGGGCCGATCTGGCCTCGACATTTTACGCGACCATCAGGATCGCACGGAGGACGTACCAGTAATTGTCATTACGGCAATGGGGGGGAGCCAGGCCGCGATCGAGGCCATGAAACTCGGCGCCTATGACTACATTACGAAACCCTTCGACCTCGACGAAGTCTTGTTTGCCGTGAAACGAGCCCTGACGCAATCCGCTCTTGTCGCCCAGGTCCAGGCACTAAGTGCGGAGAGTGACGGAATCACTTCCAGCTCAGCTGAAGAGGAACTGGTCGGGCGTAGTCCAGCGATGATGGGGATATTTAAGACCATCGGAAAGGTTGCCTGCACACAGGAACCGGTACTGATCTTGGGAGAAACAGGCACAGGCAAAGAGCTTGTGGCGAATGCCCTCCATCGGAATTCGAGCCGAGCCGGCGGTCCACTTATCAAGGTGAATTGTGCAGCGCTGAGCCCCACCCTTTTGGAGAGCGAGTTGTTCGGTCATGAGCGTGGAGCGTTTACCGGAGCGGTGGGCTCGCGCATGGGCCGATTTGAGCAGGCACACGGCGGGACGCTATTTCTTGATGAGATTGGAGAGTTACACCTCGATTTACAGGCCAAATTGCTGCGCGTGCTGCAATTCAATCAGTTTGAACGAGTTGGCGGCAATCGTACCGTGGTGGTAGATGTCCGGGTGATCGCCGCCACCAACCGTGACTTGGCGGACTTGGTTGGACTAAATCGATTTCGGCAAGACCTGTACTACCGCTTGAACGTGGTCAGCATTCTGCTGCCGCCTCTTCGGGATCGTCGCGACGACATCCCCCTGCTGGCGGAACAGACAATCCGTTTATTGGGTCGAAAGTATCGATGGCCACAGCTCGCGATTTCGCCCGAGGCGCTCGCATTGCTTTACGAACATCCATGGGCAGGCAATATTCGTGAGATGCAGAATGTTCTGGCTCGTGCAGCGATCATTGCACGAGGACGATTAGTCCTACCTGAAGATTTGTATGCGACGGCATTGCTGGCCGCAACCCCCTCAGCCACCTGCGCCTCCGCCCCTCTCTCTCTCAAGGAGATTCTTGCTGAGACTGAACGACGTGTGATCCACCAAGCTCTAGAAGAAACGAAGTGGAATCGTACCAAGGCCGCGCATCTGTTAGGAATCAGTCGCCGACAGCTCTTCGACAAGATCCTGCAATACGGGCTGACCCGCTAGCCTTGGGTGGAAGTTCCTCACTGATGGGGGAATTCTGCTCAACTCACGTTCCTTGCCTCGTTTATCGCAAGAAATAGTCTCTAGGCGTAGCCTCATTCCTGCGGTACAGCCTAGTGCCTCGATTCTGTCGCAATCCTATTGGCAGCAATGGTTTCCATGATCATGCGGCAGTGGCTCTTCCAATTTACAGGGATTGCATGTCTCTGCGGTCGCGTTGCTCTTGCCTTGGTCCGCGACTTGCTCAGTCCCTTCTGTACAAAGGGTTCACACTGGACCTTTTGAGAAGGCATCAGGCGTTCCAGAGCTACCTACATTCTAGAGGAGGTTTTCCATGAAACCCATTATGCAGCACACCATGTTCACTGGCCCCGTGCTCGTTGCGACCATGGCGTTAGCGTTCGCCAGTGCACAGGCACAACCGACGCCACCGCCACTTCCGACTCCAGTGCCTGCTCCGTCGGCTCCAACTCCCGGTGCATCTACGGGATTCGGGCAGCCCAACCCGCTCATACAAGGCACAGTGACCCAGTACATGATGAATCCACATGGCGAGGTGGATGGGCTGCTTCTCAGTGATGGCACTCAGGTGCATTTCCCACCGCACATGGCGACTGAGTTGGTGGGCACGGTCAAGCCTGAGGATTCGGTGAGCATTCAGGGATATCGGAGCGGAGGGGGACCGGTCGTACGGGCGAACGTCATTACGAATACGCAGACCGGTCGATCCGTTATGGATCGAGAGCCTGGCATACTTGATCGGCCGCTCCTCCCACCGTCGGTCAGGGACTGGTCCATGGTCGAACGGCATGCTGACGGCATCGTGCGCATTCTACTCTATGGACCCAGGGGTGAAGTGAATGGAGCGGTGCTTGAGGATCGTAGCATCGTTCGTGTTCCGCCCCACGCCGCGTATCAACTTAGGAGCCTTCTTCAAGTGGGGCAACCAATCAGTGTCGTTGGATACGGCGTAGAAAACGAGTATGGGCGAGTGATCGAAGCGAGCTCCATTGGTGCCCCAGGCAAACCAATGACTCTTATGAGCGATCCGGGTCCCGGTGGTCGGCGTTGAGAATCAATTGACAGGATGCGAACTAGCCGTGGTGCATGCGCCACGGCTAGCGTGTGGACAGAGGGGTCAGAGTCCTACAATCTTTCGACCTGATGAGTCAGGGATCACTCGATCATACTGGTAAGCCTGTGCGCAACTTCCGAGAGAGCTTGACCTAGACCCAGCACCGTAAGACAAAGGAACGATTGAATGAATAGCAACATTGGGGCTAGCGCACAGAGTCTCCGGGCTCTCGACTATCTCAATGTATTCTTGGCCGATGTACGCGACGGCGTGGGCCCGTACCTCGCAATCTATCTGTTGGCGACGCATCACTGGGATGCGGCCAGCATTGGGATCGCCATGTCGGCCATGGGGGTCGCCACCGTGGCCGCGCAGACCCCCTGTGGCGCGCTGCTTGACTGGTTCACACATAAACGCCTCCTGGTCGTCGCGGCGGCACTCCTGGTCGGCATCAGTTGCACCGCGATGACCGTCTTCCCTTCTTTTGGATTTATTCTCGCCGCCCAGGCGCTCAACGGTGTAGCCGCGGCGATCTTTCCTCCCGCCATCGCTACTATTACCCTCGGCATGGTGGGGCCTAAGCGGTTCGCCAGGCGGATGGGCCGCAACGAAGCATTTAATCATGCGGGGAATGTGGGAGCGGCTCTTTTGGCCGGCTCGGCCGGCTATCTCCTCGGTCGACAGTGGATCTTCTACCTCGTGGCGGCGATAGCTGTGGCCAGCATCGTGTCCGCATTGTTGATCAAGGAAGAAGATATCGATCACCGGCTGGCCAGAGCGGAGGCCACAGAAGCGGATAGAGGGGGTGACGCGGTCTCAGGGATCCGAGCGGTGTTTGCCAGACGCGAATTAGTGGTGTTTGCGGTCGCGGTTACTCTCTTTCACTTCGCCAATGCGGCGATGCTGCCCCTAGCAGGACAACTCCTCTCTGAAGGCAAAGCCACGGGCGCGTCTTTGTATATGTCGGCCTGCATTATTGCGGCGCAACTCGTGATGATTCCGGTCGCGGCCCTGGCCGGCACTTTCGCCGACCGCGTGGGCCGGAAACCGATTTTCTTGATCGGGTTTGCCATCCTCCCCATTCGCGGATGTCTGTATGTGTTCAGCCATGACCCGATCTTTATCGTGCTGGTTCAGCTCCTGGATGGGATCGGAGCCGGGATTTTTGGAGTACTGTGGGTGACGGTCGTCGCCGATCTCACGAAAGGAACCGGCCGGTACAATCTCGCCCTAGGGGCCATTGCGACCGCGCAAAGTATTGGTGCCGCACTCAGCAATGTCGCGGCAGGCTACGTGGTGCATTTGTGGAGTTATGATGCGGCCTTTCTGGCGCTCGCCGCCGTGGCGTTAGCCGCTTTCAGTCTCTTTTATGTAACAATGCCCGAGACGAAAGACGCGACGGAAACCGAACGTGTTCGCAGAGGCATGACAAGCGTCTCTGCCATATAAACTACTGGCGTATTTGTCCTCTTTCTCAGACACAGGAGACGACAGCGATGACATATGCCCTCACCATTCTTCTTCTTGTTTGCTCGAACATATTTATGACCCTGGCATGGTACGGCCATCTCCGGTTTATGAATAACCCGATGTGGCTTGCGATTGTCGCGAGTTGGGGCGTGGCATTCTTTGAGTACTGCTTGCAAGTGCCCGCGAATCGGATTGGATATCAGCTGCTCTCCGCCTATCAGCTCAAGGTTCTTCAAGAGGTGATCACGTTGACGGTGTTCATCATCTTCGCCCAGCTGTATCTGGGCGAAGGGCTGAAGCCCAAACATCTTGCAGGATTCTTATTACTGGGTGTAGCGTCCTGGGTGGTCTTTCAAGAGCATTATGGACTGGAATGGTAGGTGAGACTCGCGGCATTCCCTGCGAACTTGATGTATGTTGGTGGCTTTATCGTTGGCAAATAAATCAAGAGGCCATTTTACCCACCTGTATGCAGGATGCTTGCTAGAATGGAGTCTCTCAATCGTGCGGTGAAGACCATTATCCTGTAGCAGGACCCATGGCTACTGCTCATAGCAGAAAGCTTCTTGTATCACTTGCTGTGCTCGGCTTCGTGGGCTGCGCTCCTGAAGTTCAGTACACCAAACCAGGCGGAACGCAGGAGGAGCTTCACTGGGACCGGTATGAATGTCTGTCTCCTCGGGGAGCGAGAATGGATCGGCCCATGCCTGGGCAACAGGAACTTGACCGGTGCTTAGCCCGGAAGGGCTGGCGTCGAGTGGATGCTATGAAGCAGGGCGACTTCCTATCGTGCGATCTGGCATCGGAATGTGGCTCTCATAGGCATTTACACGTATAAACAATATTAACTGGAACGCTTGTACGCGAACTTCAAGAGATGGCTCAGATTTGACGCTCTCCCGCCACCACCACGTTAGCACTTCAACGTCGTTCTCCTTCCCATGCTCCGAGAGCATTACGCTTCGGACACAATTGCAGGAAGTTTTTTCGCAAGGCGAGTGTTTGCAATGCCGTCTGTGCCTGCAACGCCGCATACTTTGCCAAGGCGTTAGAGCACTCCCGTGGGGCATTCGCACCCGCCGCTAAGCACAGCAGCGCTTCGCATGCAAGGCGCTGATCGCCTGTCAGGACTTGCGCCTGGGCTGGCGGTGTCATCAATGTTTGCGCCAATACCATCAGTGCCAATGCCAACAACATGGTCTTTGTCGTTTTCATTGTCATATCCTCACCTTTTTTCCTTTCTGACCCTGCTTCTTCCTCCTGCTGTGCCGGTTTGTATCGACGGTCTCGCCCCACAAGAGGCACCCGCTCGGTGAGCGGTTCTACCATTGGCCGCCACACGACGTGAGGCCTGCTGGATTGTCTGACCCCTAGGACGACACAAGTATGCTGCTGGGCTGATGTCTCTGTGCCATGGCCTCGCGTTCGAGCACCACGCCGTGGCCGCCGCTGTGCCGGCACAGCCCGGCACGTGCTCGGGCTCGTCACGGTGAGCGCTCGACTCATCGGCCATCGGCGCATACCCTCCAATCATAGTGGCCTTCGCTCTCCACGTGTGGCGAGAGAGCAACGGCCATATGTTTTGGAGGTTTTATGAAGAGACCCGTCAGCCCGTTTACGATTCACATCTATGAGGCTAATTATGTGGTGAAACACATCGCCGCCCCACGACACTCGACCTGGGTTCGTACGCAGCCGCAGATGACACAGGGACTGATCCGCGCGGGGCATAGCCTGGTGCGATCCGGGCTCGTGGCGGTGTTCGTGGTCGCTCGGTTGTCCTATATGATCGCCCGCATCTGCATCGGCGCCGTGAGAGGTATTCGCCTCGTCTACGACGTCTCGATCAGGTTGCTTGAATTCGTGTTTATCACTATCCCCCTGTTCGTCATTGGCCTGTGCTTTTTGCTGGCTACGATCGCATTTGCTTGGGGGATTGTCGATGCGCTGTATCGTAGCTTTTCTCATCTTCCTCGTCCTTGACTGACCTCTGTGCTTGTCCTTGACCGGCAAGGGATCAGTCTTCCTTCACAGCTATCGCACATCATGACGTGCTCAATGGTTCACGCGCATCGCTGTATCGAGCACGAGCCACTCCTTCACACACGTGTCCGTCGTTGCCGCATATCAGACCGGTTTCTCCGTCTACCAGTGCGAGAATACGAGCGTGACGGTCACCTGAAAGCTCGAGGCAGTGCCAGAACTGGTGTCCGGAAGTCCGCAGTTGGATGCGCCCCAAGTCAATCGCCACAATTGTCATGGCAGGGTCCGCCAATCCTGGACTCGATGAATCCAGTTCGAACCCAGTTGCACGATGAAACGCGAGAGGCCGAAGCATGTCGCTCGCTTCGCTCAACGATTACAACGTCGATTGATAGGATGTCTGGATGTCGTGCCATAATGTTTCATGAGTGGTTCTGAATTCTGAACCCCAGCAACAGGAGGACCGCAAGGTGTGCGGGATAATAGATATAGAAAAAGCGTGATGCTCTCGGAATCTCGAGCGTAACGCCATAGGCCATTCCGGCGAGGACCACAAACGACGCGCAGGCCCACCAATTGCCATTGATCAGCGTGAGGCTGGCTGTGCCCGCCAGCCACAATAGGAGCGCCCCCCAAGTCGGATGCTTCCAGTACAACCATGCGCCTACACAGAGCGCGATTCCCGGCCACCAAAATTCAACCATGGCGCCACCCAGAAGAAACACCGCCGCCGCTCTGGTTTTCCAGAACGGCCGACGTGACTCGATCACGGACATGATGCAGACAGCGACAGCGAGCGTCCCCATGCAGTTGAGCGGCCACCAGCCAAACCCGAGTCCTCCTAAGGCGATGAACGGGACTGATGCGATCACGCCACAGAAAAGAAGACGAGTCAGTACTCGGACGTAGACGGCAGGATCGTGGCTCCGAACTCGAGCAAGGTTGTAGGCCAGCACGATTCCAAAGAGCGGCATGGCCAATCGTCCTGCCTCATAAACCCCCGCCACGACCGGCATCATGCCGTATTTCTGCACATGGTCCGCCGTCATCAGAATGAGTCCGAGCCACTTCATGGCTTCCACCGCACCGTCCGACAACTCTACATGAGGCAACGTCCAGACAGGCATACTCGATTACCGTTCTATCCTGATGCGCTCCTGTTCACGCATTCGCGTCTCATTGGGGACGTGATCGGTGTGGGCCGCCGTGCGATCAAAGACCTGCACCACTGGTTCATGGGTCGTCGTCCTCACGGCGGACGTGATCGTGTCGCGAGCTTTGACGCCTAGGGTCTGGAGATTGAGGACTTCCCACACATTACGCCGTACAGCATGGGGCCCCATGCCCACTACCTCCCCGGCCTCGTTCTTCACCGGAGACTGGACGGTCACCCTCTCATTCGCTCGTTGGATGAGGGCGACCGCCTGGCCTATTTTGGCGTCGCTTCGCTCAATCGCTCGCGCCAGATTTACGCCCCACACGGTTTGTTCTCCTTTTGCCGTCTCCACGGTGACGAAATAGCTTTGGGGGGCCTGTTCGTCATGACCGTACCGAGCAGGGCCATGTTCTACGATTGTGCCGACCACGAGTCGTTCGCCGTGCAGCCGCGCGGTCGCTTCCTCCACCGCAGCCGCAATCATCGCGGCCGAGTCACCCCGTTCGCGCAAAATAGCCTGAAGAGTAGTGATTGCCACATTCTGTGAGGCAGTCAGTGTGGTCGGACTTTTTTCAACAGGAATGGTCGAACGGTCGCGAGGTGCCCTCTCTCCAAACGAACTCTTTTGTTGTTTCGTAAGTGTTTCTCCCTTGCGTTCGTTCAGTCGCGCTCGATCAATCTCACGCGGGTTGTATCCCTCTACCTCAATGCTCGCAATGGTGGCTTGAATCCAGACCTCCACCTTGAATCCTTCCGACCCTTTCACTCGGAGGGAGGTCCACCCTTTTTCTTGGGCCCGGAGCATCATGCCGTGGATCACGGTGTGATCATTCTGATCCGTTGTCAGGCGTTCCCCATGATCAGAAAATGCCACTTTCGCGGCTTCACCATGGCCAGCACGAAAGTAAAATTTGTTGTCGGCTTTAAGGAAGCGTCGCCGCAACGATTCGGCGGCGGCTGTGCTCTGATTCATGAACGGTTCAGGTGGTACGGTGTCTCGTGGGTCCTCCCCAGGTAGAACAATTTCATTCACGCTGCCCCTCTCTCGAGTCTTTCGCTCCCGCAATTCGTTCATCGGACGTTCTCCTGATGCTCTCTTGGGCCATATACACTATCGAGTTTGATAGCCATGACTCACCGTCAACACATCGAGTTATTCACCGGCCCGCGGCCGGCGCATGGATGGCGAAGCATTCGCCGATCGGGAGCATCTGGCCTTCGGTATTCGTCAACGTCTAGCCACGAGTCTCGGCAAACAACCCTGCTGTTGTATATGATCATCTCTTGCCCCTCATTGAGCTTGGCAGCTACCGGAACACCACACTCCTGTTCCAAAGCTCGGAGCACTACCACGTGTGACAGACCGGCAGGGTCCATGGTCGGCCCGGCCATCAGCGCTACGATTTAGGTAATCGGAGGTGAGGTCGATCCACCCCTCGAAATTCGCAGCCCCTGGTCGCGGCCCGCATGTATCGGTGGGAACCGCTTCCATCGCGATCATGGGCACCACAGACGCATTGATTGGCGCCGTCGAGAGCGGAAATACGGGCAGGGATACCGTCACTGCCTTGTCTTTCGTGGCCGTCTTATCAGCGGCTTGACTCAGAAACGGTGGACTGCCGACACCCACAGGCTGCACCTGGCGGACACGGCCTTTATCCGATTCCTGTTGTTGAAGTTGTAACAGTGTCACGTAGGCTTTTAATTCCTGAACTTGTTTCGTAAGCGCGTCTACTTGACGTGCGAGGCTACTTCGCTCCACTCGATCCCGGTGATCACCCTTTACCCGTTCCCTGTATTGGCTGATCACTTCCTCTGAATTGACCGGGATCCGAGACTCGCCTGATGGAACAACCGGCTTCGGCGCACAGGCGACGCACAACGCACTCGCGAGGTAAAGGATCAGACCTTGAACGCGCCACGATTTCATAGGTTCCTCCCTGAGCCCTCTCGTTCCAGCCCAGATGAATCACGGACGGCGCGCAGAGGCGCTAACTGTGCGACTAGGCTCTCATCCGTTGGACGGTCCTCTACTCGCGGACAATTCAGTGGACGGCCATTCGCGATGCTCGGATCGCCTGGGACGGTGCAAGCATCCGGCTCCGTCCACTCTAACTGCGCAAAAAATGCATCGACCAGTTGGGTGACGTCTTCGACTTTCGGTGGACGGTGAACCACGGGCGGCAATAACCCTGTGTCGATCGTGAGCTTGGTGAGGTCTAGCGGTTCGTTCGCGGTCAGTGGACGAACGCGCCGTTCCACCTTGGCCATGTGGAGATCCACATCGAGGAAAGGAATGTCTGCTGAGAGATCCTTACGCACAAACGCGGCAGTCTCGAACTCGCTCTGTGTGGGCAATCTGCGGCCTAAGCTGGCGAGAAATGGGCTCACCGTTTTCAAGCGATTCACCAAGATCGGATCGAGGTAAAAGAAGGCTTTATTGCAAAGGATGGGTTTCGTGTTGATGAGGTTGATAATTTGCCGCGTCTGCCCCAACTCCTTCAATTCCTGTGGCAACATGAGGGGCCGCGCGTGGTCGGATACATTAGAGCTTGTGGAGCCGTGGCCTGTATGGCCCCAGGCTTTCGGGTAGCTCATGCCCGTGGAAACGGCTTTAGCGGTGTAGGTGCCTAACATGTGCGAATACTCCTGTGCGTCTTGTTGCTCGCGGGGCGCAAACATCACTTGGCAGGCGTGGTTCGTGACCAAGGTGCGCGCATCCTTCTCTCCGTAGATCGATTCCAATTGGGACAAGCTCTGGATGATGGGAAAAAGCCGGATGTTATAACCCGCGATAAACCCCACACTCTTCGCCAGAATATCGACGCGTCCGATGGCCGGAAACTCATCGAGGAACAGCAGACATTGGTGCTTCAGCGCGGGATCGGTCGCGGGGAGATCAATCGTGTTGTAATGAATGAGTTGCGAGAAGAAGAGATTCACCAATAGGGCCGCATCGCTCAGACGATTGGCTGGAATGCCTACATAGATAGCCATGCGGCGCTTCCGTACCGCGCTCAGGTCAATGTCCGTCGCGCTGGTCGCCGCATCCACAATGGGGTTACTGAATATGGTGAGGGGAGCCGTAAAGGTCGCCAGGATGCCGGCCATCGTGTTGTCGCTCGTGGTACAGAAGCGTTGCAAGGCTTCGGTACACTCATTGCTCAACGGCGCATGACCCAGGCCACGCTTGTTCATCAGCCCATTCACATAGTCCTTGATGGGTTGGCCCTTCCCGGACGCTTGTCGGAGTAATTCCCCCAAGCTACAAGGCAGCGTCGGTGTTTCGAGGAGGTACAGGCATAGACCGAGGAACAAATTTCTCGCGGACTCATTCCAAAACGCATCTTTGACATGCTCTGTCGGGTACAGCACATGCCCGATCGCCTGGATTTCACCCACGCGGAGGTGAGACGTGCGATGCACCGCATCGAGCGGATTCCAGCGATGGCTTCGATTATCCGTGCCGAACGGGTTAAAGAGAAACACCGCGTGGCCGTGCATCTGTCGAAACTTCGATGTGTATGCGAAGTTCTCCATTTTGATATCGAGCACCACCACCGAATCGTTATAGTTGAGCAAGTTCGGCAGGACGACACTGACCCCTTTTCCCGATCGAGTTGGCGCGGCCAGCAGGACAAATTCTTGACCGCCATAGATCAAATATCGAGAGCCTTGCTTCCCGATGATCACTCCGCGGTCTCCGTACAATCCGGCCCGGGCAATTTCCGCCGGACTGGCAAATCGCGCGGCACCGTGTAATGGGATGGCGGCATTCTTCAGAGTCATCACCAGCACGCCGGGAATACCGAACACCATAAAGAGGCTAAGCCCGGCTGAGAGTTGCAGACGCTTGCGTTGGGTCGCATCATCGCGATAGGCCCGCCAGGCATCCGGCCACCTCTGTAAGGACACCTCTGCCGGGACACGTTTGTTCGTCACATCGAACATCGCCCCGGCGAGGCAATCAGCACCCACAAGGCCCACCGGGATGTATAGGAGCGCCGCGAGTACCGTGGCCATCAGATTCAGTCGCATTGGACCCTCATGCCCGTACCACCGTGGCGGCTCCGAACCGAGCCATGAGCTTCGCGATGGGGTCGTAATGGACTTCCGCGACGTAGCGTTCTTTATGAGTCGGTTGGCCGTGGACGTCATAGTGGTTGTGCGCGACGACGTGTACGATCACATCGATCGTCAAGGACACGAGGCGCTTGAGGGACGCTGCATCATAAATGGCGGCTTGCTCATGTTCCTTGCACATAAAGACATAGCGCTCTGCCGCCAAGGCGCAAGACTCGGCATGATAGGACGTGATCGAGCCGCTGTGTCCCGTGGTCAGCAACTTCAGGAAATCGAAGGCTTCCCCTCCTCGCAACTCAGCTAACAAGACTCGATCCGGCTTCATCCGCATATTCGACGCGATGAGATCCGCTGGGGTCACTTTCGCCACGCCTAGACCACCTTTCGAGTACAGGAGATGGACTCGATTCCCATGATTCGGCAAAAACAGTTCGCGCACGTCCTCAATCGTCATCAGGCGTTCATCGGTAGGAATGGACTGACAGAGGGATTTCATCAGCGTGGTTTTGCCAGAGCCGGTCTCCCCCACCACGGCAATGTTCTTTTTCGCCCGTACAGCTTGGTGAAGGAATGCCCCCAGACGTTTCGAGTCCAGACAGTCCACCAAGCTGCGTTCCACCACGTCGAGATCACCTATACGTCCATCCAGGTCACTGGAGCGCGCCCAGACATAGCGATGGAACGCCTGTTCATTCTCGTACTCGTCCAGGGA
This sequence comes from Nitrospira sp., assembly GCA_037045225.1. Classification (NCBI taxonomy): domain Bacteria; kingdom Pseudomonadati; phylum Nitrospirota; class Nitrospiria; order Nitrospirales; family Nitrospiraceae; genus Nitrospira; species Nitrospira sp. Next base: position 46,678 of record JBAOHZ010000008.1, on the reverse strand, counting down.
CTTGATCCTGGCGCTGGGTCGACGTATCGAGAATGAGACGGTCCCCAATTCGACGGCCGGCGGGAGCACAATCTGAACGCGCTCTCCATCGGGAAGCATGGCCGACAGTATTGGTTTGTGTGGTCCGACCTCTTGCTCAGTGTAAGTGGCAATGGCGGTCGCGAGGGCCATGAGTTGGCCCAACGTCAAGTCCGGCGCATCACACCGTGCCCAAGCCGCGCCCACCTCGATATAGACCTCTCCGGGACGATTGATCACAATTTCTGTGGCCTCAGGCCGCGAGAGAAATCTGAGCAATGGACGCAACAATTCGCGCACCATGGTATCGTGCGCGAGGACATTACTCGGCACGGAGTGCATAGACCGTTCCAAAGTCCAAGTCACGGGCCACGAAGATCGTCGCCCGATCGCCCTGGTGTTTGTAAAGTGTCGGCTTCATGTTGATGGTCGATTGCAACACAAGCTCTGCCATTCGATTGCCCGTCGTGGCAGAATTTTGATAGATCGAGAGTTGCCCTTGTCCGCCGCCGCCAGCGGCTTGCGCGGTCGCAAATCCAATGGCATCCTGCACGACCGAGAGAAGAAATCCTGCCCCTAAACGGTCCCACCAGTGATTGTCCACATAGCCGGCAAGCCCGGAGGTGCCCAATTCATCGGCGGCCGGTGAGTTGAGATTGATGACCACTCCATTCGGTGTCTTCACCCGCGTCCATAACAGGAACAGCCGACGTTGTCCCTGTGCCATCGTCGCGGAGTATTCGCCTACCGCTTCGGAGCCACGATCAAGGAGCACCACCCGGCCGTTATCGCTATAGACATCAGAACTGAGCACGCAGGTCGCCATGCCGGCCACCTCATTGACGAGACGGATGGTTAACGCGCAATCAATGCTTCTTCCTTTTGGAAGCAGCATATTTCGGTCTCCTACCATGCCCGCTTGAACCATCGGTGTGGAGGAGGGAGTGAGTAATCCCCCGATTGCGCCGGCGCCGCTGGGCGCAGGGCTCGGGGGGAGCGGCAGTCCCGCAGGCCTGAGACCCATGAGTGGCATCCCAACGCTACCTCCCTGCCCGGGCTGTCCAGGATCGGACGTCGAACTGGACAAGTCCGTCTCCGGAAGGTTCAGGCCAATCGCTTGCGCCCCGCCGATTAGGGCTTGATCCAGCGACCCAACTCCGCGAGGATTGCCGAGCAGATCGCGCACTAATGAAAGTGCGGCCTCTGGTCCGGTGGTTTGGAGGTGCTGTGTGGCTGGTCCAGTCGGAGCATGGGTGCTGGCCAGGATCGCCTCTCCCCCAAATCGGCTCTGCCGTCGTGATCCCGGTTGCTTCCCCCCATCTCTTCCAGTTCCATAAGGCATCGACTGCCCACTTTCAATCTGACCATTCTCCATCCCTGAAACGACCATCCGAGAGGTGAGGGACGCCGGGTGAGCCTGACCCTTGCCCATTGAGGAGGAAGCTTTGTGAGGCTGATACACGGGATCCGAGTCGAACACACGTTTCGGCCCCACCTGGGCGGGTTTATTCTCGACCTTCGCCGCGTGCTCCTCTTTCTCGGCTTCGGCGGTTCGATGAGCGGTCCATTTGTTCAGGGCCATCAGGAGGCCGATCATAAGGACCAACCCCACCACCACGAGGAACCCGAGTTTTGCAGCCCTATGGCCCAGCGCACCAGCTCGATGATTGACGGAGACAATCCCTAGCTCGCCGCTCCCGTCTGTCGCCACGTTCTGTTCCATCATGCCTCCCTCAACGCACTACGCGACTGACACCCGACACCGTCACGCCATTGGTGGGAGGGACGCCGGTCATATCGTACGCGTCATTCCACAGGCCCACGACCGCCTGCCCCAGCCGCAAGACAAAGCGCCGACCCGTCCGCTGGACCACGGCCAGTTCCTTCTCCATGTGAAAATTGAGGCGGGTTTCTTCCCCGGCCGGAGAGATGTAAAAAATAGCTGGAATGTCACGGTTAGATGGGAATGAAAAGTAGGTAAACCGTCCATCGTCGAACACCAGCGCGGGAGCGATTTCATCCGCGCCGGTCAGGACTTCCATCGAATAGGCCCAATTCTGTGGCTCCGGCGTAAAGGCTGCGAGGCGATCGGCCACAATTTGTTGATTGTCACGCGCTTGCTGAGTGTGGTCCAGACTGGCGGTGAGAGCCATGACGGTCTGTGGGTTCGGGAAGGGGATCGGATGGCGGAAGATCACCCGATACATAGCCTCCTCGATGTCGTGGCCATCGGCTGGCCTGCGCGACCGTCCCAGCTTGGTGTCCGCAAGGACATGAAACTCCAGGCTGTAGTCCCGCTTATCCGTCCGAATTTCGAGATTGTTATGCGTCGCGTTGTCCTTCGGCTTCACCCACACTTGATTCGTTCCCACGTCGGCCCTGATACACCATTCCGCTTCTGACTTCGCACAATCACCCAAAAATCCCGTCGCGGCCACGACGATTTTTTCATCTTCCCCGAGGACGACGCGCGTGATCACGCCGCGGCGCACGTGCACGGTGGTGACATCATCCTGTTTGTACGTCACATAACGCACTCGTTGATCGAGTCCGCCAGGCTCTGGAATTTCCGCCGCGGAGACCCCTACATTCGCCAGCCCCAATGCAAGGATCAGACACCTGACCATCCGCCTGAGTTTTCCGTTCATGATGACCTTTCTAGGGGCGTTCCATCAGAGCCAGGGCGCCCGCCGGGCTGACCGTACCAATTTCATCGTCTACTCTGTAGCTCGTCACTTTGTAGCCCAGCGGGTTCTGAATCAGATCCTTTTCCTGGCCCTTCATCGACATACGATATTCATAGGCCAGTGTGGCGATGAAATACTGGGGCGAGCCTACAGTCTCGGCTTCCGTATGCTTGGCTGTCTTTTCAAACCGCACGGTGGCCTTTAATCCGACAGCATCGGCGTGTAACGTCACACTCAGGACCTTGACCTTCACTTCCATCCCCGCACCGAATTTCTTGTCGCGCGCGTGTGGCCCATCATAGATCTTCGCGTAGTCCCGCCCCACCTCGTCAGCACTCATGGATAACACCGTGTCGTAATCTGCCTGGAGCAGCCGGAAGTAGTAGGACTCCCGCGCGAGGACATATTTCTGAGTCCAGTGCTTATCGAGTAATTCTTGATACCCCATCACGGTGCGATCATCCGCCGCGCTGACAAACTCCACGTTTCCAGTCGCCCGATCGACCGCGAACACATACGGAATGGTGGATTTCAGTGGAGCAAGACAGGCCAGCCCGATCCCCAACCCACAGGCCAACAGGCAGGCCAGCCCGGCTACCCACCAGGCCCGTCGTTCGGACTGCTTGAGACGGAGGCTTCGATCTATTTCCCAATCACGGCTCTGCTCGTAAAATTGTCGCTCATCGCCACTCTTCACAGGGCTTGCGTCTGCCATGGTCTTCGCCGTCCTTATCGGTGTCTCTGTCTATGGGTAGGTCAGTCTGTCGATGCCCCGAGGCGTGCCCGGAGCTAACATATGCAAGGTTCGTTCATGATGTTCCTGTTCCGCTGCCTTCTCTTCCGCTTCGGCCATGGCGTGCATCGTCATAATACGATTGGTATCGTTCTGAACCAGTGCCTGCTCTCCGGCGATTCGCGACTGAAGATCTAACGAGGCTTTCTCGTCGGCGGTGCTATCGATGCTGTTGGTGAGTGAGCGGATTTGATTCAGGCGGCCTTCCAACATGCGAAAGGTGTTCGCGTAGTACGCTTGGGATTGGGGGGTTTGGTTGAGAATGTTTTGGCAGATTCGAAGGGCATCGCCGGTTCGCCCCTCACAGTTATAAATCATGCGATTGTTGCGAATAATTTGCGCCGCCGTCGTCAAGCCATTGATCCCCCCACTGCGAATCGCCCCATAGACCGCGTTCACATCCGAGGGCACCACGCCAGCCAATGCGAGGTTGTTAAACAGGCTCGCCATATTCCGGGAACCCGTGATGGCATCAATTTGGGACTGCGCTTGCGTAATTTGCTGCTGCATTTGCTGAAGCTGTTGAATCCAGGAAATCGCCTGAATCACAGACTGCACCAGGTTGGCCGAATCAATGACGGGTATCCCCGCCTCTGCCCTCGGCACAAAGCCAACCATCACCAGCGTGATAAACGCACCCAGGGCAACGGCTTTTTTCAAGACCCGCACACGGGACCTCCTTCGGTTAGGTAGAGCGCTGCAATCGTTCCAACACCCCTCGTTGATAGAGATCTGAGCCTGCCGGACTCGTTGGGATCGGGAGAGCCACACTCGTGCCAGATTGGCCGCTCTTGGAGCGACCGCCGGACGTGTTAATGAGGGTCCCTGACATGGATGGCGTATTCCCCTTTATGGCTACAGCCCGGGCAAGGCTTCGTAACCCTCCGGTCGCAACCAGTGCGCTCTCCCCTCCAGCACTCCCAAATGAAATCGATCCTGCTAAGACCGCACCCAACGATTGAACGTGAGTCAAGACATAGGCACAGGTTAAGGAGAGTAAGAGGAGGCCACAGGTGTCGACCACAATGGAGGTCTGTGAGTAGCCGGCCAGTATTTGCGTACAGGCCGTGTGCACAATGCTGGTCATGAAACTGACTGTGGCCATGATCAGCACATTGGTAAAGACAGAAGAGAGCGCGGCCGATACCCAACTCTCTGCATAGCGCTGCGTCACGGGAAACATCGCACAGAAGATAAAGGCAGGGCCCAGCGCCAGAAGGACGGCCAGGGAGACCTTGGCCACCAGATAAATACCCATTGAAATAAACCCCATGGCCAACGCCGCCACGGCACACAGGGAGCCGGCGACCAGTAACGCGAACTTGGGAAACAGACTGGTGCTGGCGTCAGTGAACAGTTGTTCGATCAGACTGTAGAAGGGCGCGGCCATGTGATCGACGGTGGCCCCGACCGTCGGACCGCCGCCGAACGCCGTGGCAAAGGCGCCTTGTAGACCGTCCAACCCATCTGTCACGATCGTTTGATATGCCGGTCCATGTAAGGCGAGACCGGAAATCATCGCGATCCGAAACCACTTCCATAAAAGAGTCGACACCGCATCTGGTGCCTCCCCTCGCATCACTTGGAACCCGGTCCAGAGGATATAGGTGGCCACGGCAGTGACCGCAATAGGCGTGAGCACATCAATGACGGCATTGCTGTAGGTCGTCACATAATTCGTGAGTGATGTGTTGATCGCGCCTTCGACAAACGTCCCGATACCCATTGCACCCTCGGCTCTGTCGTCTCACCACTCAGCTGCTAGAGTTGCTCCCACGGGCGAAGACTGTTCCGCTATCCAAGCTACTTCCATCGCATACTTCGTCATTCCAGTGCGGTGTCGTTCCCGGCTGTCCATAGGTATGCTGAGGTTGCCAGGCCCACCACGTTCCATTCTGGCTCGTGGCTTTGGTGTGTCTCCCCGCTGTGCCCGGATTGCTCGCTCGATGCATCTGGAGCCGATAACCCTGCCCTGCGTGTTCGCCTGCTGTTCGTCATTTGATTAGGCCGCGCCGCGCCGCGATTCGTTCGTGCAGCACTGGCATCCAGGCCTCCGGCGCATCGCCGACGTCTTCACGGATCCGATCGAGCAATGCCACATTCTCTGTGGTCCCGGAAATGACATTCAGAATGTCTGGCATACTACCCAAGTCAAAGGTGACAATTGCGGACCCATGCCCTTGCTTCACCAAAAACATGCGGCTGGCCTCTCCCAGATTCTTGATAATCCGATATTCGGATTCGGTGACTTTGAATCCGTGAACATAGTCGGCGTGATCCGCTCGGGGATTCGGCAAGAAAATCTGTGTGACACTTTGCTCCACCATGGTTTTACCAATCGGATGCCCGAGGACGTCGGATGGGGATTGAGTCACAAACACACCCAGACCGGATTGCTTTCGAATCGTCTTTTGTTTATTGAGGGCAAACTCCGAGAACATCGAGTCTTGCAGGGGTTTCCAGAACTCCTCCATAAAGTAGACAAAGGGGTCGCCCGTAATCAGGCTCTCAGTCAGATGGAGTAGGTACGCCACGATCGGCGTCCGAATCTCGGGATCATCGAGAAATTCTGTATAGTCGTACCCAAACAAGCTTGCGCCGCTAAAATCCTGTGTATCGGAGGGATTGTCGAAGGCCCATCCGAGCGGGTGCCCCCTCGTCCATTTCTTCAGCCGCGCCTTCACACTATTCTCACCGGTGGCCGGAAGGTTTTGCATGATCAATGAGAGACAGCGCACCTCGCGTGATACCGCCTCGCTCATCACGATTCGCACGGCATGGCTGATCTCGTGCTGCTCCTTCGCCGATAGCAAGGGCAGGTCCTGTCCCGCAGTCTTGATGAACTGGCGGATCAGTTTTTCGCAGAATTGCAGGTTGTGGGCTGTCGGCTCGAGCTGGAAGGGATTAAACCCTGTTGGCGCGCCTCGCTTGAGGGGAAAGTATTTGCCGCCCATCGCTCGAATCCCGATCTCGGCGCCCCGATCCTTATCAAAAAACACACAGCGGAGCCCGCGGTATTTCGTCGCAAACGAGAGCAAGGCCATTTCTAAGGCGGTTTTTCCCACCCCTGTGGTGCCACAAATGAAGGTGTTGCCAGGATATTTCTCATCCCGTGAATCTTTGTCTTCGGGGGACGCATGAAAGTTAAAATAATACGGTTGGCCGCTCGGCGTTTTGAATAGCGCCAATGCTTCTCCCCAGGGATTGCCGGCTCGTTTCCCACGGGCGAAATTATGAAAGGGGCTCAAACAGACAAAATTCCGGCTGGTAATCGTCGCCTCTCGCGGCCTGAGGCTCCAGTTTCCGGGAATCTGGGCGTACCACGCGCATTCCGGGATCACATCGACCGGGGACATTTTAAAACCTGATCCATCTTGAAATATGGCCCGGAGTTCCGCCAGGGACTTCGCCACCGCGTTCATCGTGGCTCCGAACACGGCGATGGTATAATGATACTCCCCCAGATCAATGAGGCCGCTTTGGATGTCTTCCGCCGCCTGATCCATTTGCTCAATTTCTCTGGTCGCGGCATCTTCTGACGCGATCAAATGGCCTTTCTGTTTGTCGAGCGCCTTGAGAGCATCCCGCTTGTTGTAGATCGAATAGCTCTGCGTCTCGATATACTCGTCCTCTCCATAGAGGATGCCGTTATTCATTCCCGGCTCGGAAAACTGAGGATACTCCTGCATGTCCAGAAACCCCGCGAATTTCCGTTCCTTCGGATGCCAGATCTCCACCATCCCGGTTTTATCGCCAAAGTGGAGCCGCGAGGTTGGGAGGTAGGACGTCAACGGTGCGCGACGAAAGGGGATCTCTTCCCAGACACCGTTGATGAGATAGCCTAGAAAGGCGAGCATCTCCGAATAGACGATGTCCTGTTTCGTATAGGTACCGAGTCGCTGAGGCTCATAGCGCCTCAAGCTGGCTTCCAGCTGGCAGGCCGTATCTTCCAGAATGGCGAGATGTTCGGTCTCTTGATCGCGAATCTGTTGCAGACTCCGCCCCTTTAATCGTGTGAAAAAACTCCGGACTCTGGAGGGGAAGGGGCGATACACTACCGACAGATACAATTCCGTGGCCATCTGCCGATGACTGTCGAAGGACCGATAGTAGCGATCGTTCAACTCTTCACAAAACGCATTTGGGGACTTGCCCGATAACCGTTCGGTGACCACCCGACGAATCTTATGGGACCACACCGCGTAGTTCCCACCTCCTAACGCGCGAATAAAGTTGTGCAACCCTTCTTTCCGCAGCAAAATCTCGGCCCGATCCGCGGTTTCAAACGTGATCCCTTCCAATCGCCAGATGGCAAGGTAATCGCCCGTGTTCGACAGCTTGACCACGTGGGCCGTGATGGGGGTGCCCAACGGAATATAGTCACTGGCCGGAACCTGAGCCGAGGCCGCTTTACTGACTTCTAAGCGAGTTCTCATGGTGTGTGTCCTGCGGGATTGGGCTCACTCTGCCTGGAACAGACAGCAGCCCATTCCGTGATGCTCCTTAGCCCCGCCGCCTTTTAAATCTTAGCGGCCCATACGAAATCGCACCCCACGTGCTGCGATTCGCCATGTGACGCACCCGCATCCGCGCTCGCATCATCACCTGCCGCAGACGTTGATCATCTTGCTTCGTTATCTCGCGCATCGTCACTATGGCCGCAATAGCCATGAGTATCAGAAGCAACGACACATAGCCGCTGACGAGGTAAAACGACCACACAGATAGAAGGAGGGTAGCCCCGCCCGTGAGAATCAGCGGAAGCGTCGGTACACCACCCAACATCGCGGGCCGGGTACATCCTTTGAAAATGGGGTCGCGAAAGCCGTCGCTCATCATTAGTTGAGGAGCCAGGACGCAATCCCGGCCGCCCCGCCGACCAAGATTCCACCAATCACCAGGTTGCTAATCTCGGACCATTGCGCCTGTTGAAAGGCCATTTTGAACCCGGCCCACATTATGGCCACGGTGAACAGCGTGACAGCCACACTGACGAGTACGGTTTGCACGTTAGTCATCACCGAATTGACCTTCGTAATCTGTGCCCATGCAGGATGGGCCTCCAATATCACCGCCAGGCCCAATAGGAACGATGCCGCCTGTACCATGACTACTCGGCCACCCTGCGCCTGATTTCCGTCCTGTGCCCTACCGTCAGCCGTGCTTGTGCTCATCACTTGTCCTCCATAAATCGTGACAGGTTACAGAACGAAACGAGATTCCATATATCTATATTTGGACGCCAAATATACACATATGGCTTTTTCATATACACTCGCTTTGAATCTTCGATGACGCGCCCCTCCGCTGTGTACTTTCCGCTAGTATTCGCATGTCCGTCGATCGTACACGGTTGACTTTCACAACGTCTCTTCTTGTTCCTGAGTCATCCTAAGCGTGCGCATAGTAGAGCGAGCCAAGGTAGCTTGGCTATACCTCAAGAGGTGGAGCTTCTCGAAAAATTCGCTCTGCCATGCCGGGCCAATGGCTGGCCGCGCTCCAGCTGCCGTGCGCACCGGCAATGCCAGAAAACTGTCACTGCCGCTGCTCGTGACCCGTCCACTCTGAGCTTCATCGGCCTGCATGGCCCTCGACCTCCCGTTGTCCTACACCGGCTCTCCGGTTTCATCGAGAGAGCCAGTGAGTCCAACACAAGAGAGGTCCCAGCATGACAAAGCGATACACTCCGAAGACTCCCACATTCTCGATCGTCCCTCGCCCGGACGTGACGAACCCGCTGCTTATCCCGCGGTACACTCTCCAGCTGGTGCCGGGAAGTGCCCGCCCCGATCCGCCTGTCGTCATCCGCGATTCTGCGGGAGCGGCCACCATACTCCGGCCCCTCTATCAGGGTCTCGATCGTGAACAGTTCCTTGTTGCCTGTCTGGACGCCAAACATGCAGTCATCGGCGTCAACATCGTGTCCATTGGTTCTCTCACGCTCAGCATCGTCCATCCGCGCGAAGTCTTCAAACCCGCGATCCTGCTCAATAGCGCCGCTATCATCTGCGCCCACAATCATCCGTCCGGCGATCCGCAACCCAGTTCAGAAGATCGTGTGCTCACTGCCCGGCTCCGTCAGGCCGGCGATCTCATCGGCATCACCATTCTTGACCACATTATTCTAGGCGACGATCGCACCTTCAGTTTTGCGGATCAGGGGTGGCCGGCCTAACACGCCGCACTCATCCCTCTTTATCATTCCGCTGCCAGAGGCCTGTTGTTATTTATTGTGTTCGGTGTTGCGCCGTTTCATGTTCTGCGGGCCGCACGATGAACCAGCGCCGGATGGTTACATCACCGATGACCGCCACGACAACCCGATCACAATTCAACGGTTTAACATCTGGAGAGGCTATTACATTCTATAAATGGCTCAAATAATAGTCAAAAATGAGCCGATTAAATGGTATAATCGGCTCATGCGTTACAGCTGGCAACACCCCAATTGGCCCCGATTTAAATACCACCTCACGAACATTGAGGATCTACTGCTTGCCTTCGCGGAAAAGGAAGGCCATGTCAGCGGCATTCTCAAGGCCTTGCCCGAAGACACTCAGACAGAAACCATTATCGACATGATGGTGGCCGAAGCCGTCAAGACCTCAGAAATCGAAGGTGAATATCTCAGCCGCAGTGATGTGATGTCGTCTATTAAGAATAATTTGGGGCTGAATCAACACCCGGAACGCATTACGGACACAAAAGCGCAGGGTGCGGCGGAGCTGATGATCGATGTACGGAAGAGTGTTTCAGAAACGCTGACGGAAGAAAAGCTGTTTGCATGGCACACCATGATCATGAAAGGAAATACGAAGCACAAGATCGGCGCCTGGCGTACCCATGAGGAACCCATGCAAGTCGTGTCGGGAGCGATCGGAAACTGGAAGGTGCATTTTGAAGCGCCTCCTTCCGCGCGAGTGCCTCAGAACATGACGCAGTTTATCGAGTGGTTCAATGACACTGGGCCGGGGGGCCCCATGGAAATCAGAAAGTCTCCGGTGCGGTCTGCTATCGCCCATCTATATTTTGAAACCATTCACCCCTTTGAGGACGGAAATGGAAGAATCGGACGGGCCCTTTCCGAAAAGGCTTTATCCCAGGGCGTGGGACGCCCCATTCTTCTCAGTTTGTCAAAGACTATTGAGACCGGTAAAAATGCTTACTATGACGCGTTGAAAGCAGCACAGACATCACTCGACATTACCCTATGGATTCACTACTTCGTCTCGATGATTCTGGATGCACAGACGGAAGCCGCGCAGCAGATCGATTTCACTCTGAAGAAAACAAAGTTTTTTGCCCGATTTCAGAATCAGCTCAATGATCGACAGCGCCGCGTCATCAGCCGGATGCTGGAGAAAGGTCTCAAAGGTTTTGAGGGTGGGATGAGCCCCAAAAAATATATCGTCATCACAGGCACCTCGAAACCAACAGCGACCAGGGATTTGCAGGAGTTGGTCGAGATAGGGGCTTTAATTTCTTTGGGAGCTGGGCGAGGTAGAAACTATCAGATCAACCTTTAAGATCGCTTTTTAAAAGACAGGGCCCGGAAACCCGTTACGCCACCAGAACTGTCCAACATGGAACCCGCTCCCCCGTCATGCCAGCGCCGCCACAAGCGCACGCGGGACAACGCTGCCCAAGCATAACGACCGTCTTCCTTTGCAGCCCGGCCTGATCAACTCACGGCGACACGTGGCCCGCCGGTGCTAACGATGGAGAATAGAAGGAGGTGAGCCAACCGGCTCAACGGGAAGGTGAAAATCCAATGAGCAAAAGACCCGAACACAGGCAAGCGTAAATCCTGAAAGCAGGAACAGAGAAATCTACCCGGACCGCACCGAGCATCGCCTTGGCCAATAACGATGTAAAGCATTGTTTTATAATGGTCTCTATTTTGGCTTTTATCAAAAGCAAAAATAGGATATTTTGAATATTTCGTTTGTTGCGTTTATTTCGTTTATGGGCTAGACTGGTCTTAGAACACAGGAGAACCACCATGGCCACCATGACCAGTAGAACAAGAGATCCAATTGTACCGACCGCGCAGGAGGCCGCGATCGCGCGCGAAGCCAGCCGTACCCTCGCGCCCTATCTGGATCATCTTGAAAATCTAAACTTTCAAATAGGGGAGGAGAGGAAAGCCACCCACAAGCTTGCCCTCCCGCCCTATGCCGTTCGGTTGTTGCTGGATCTGCTTACCGAGATGGCAGCCGGGAACGCGGTCACATTAATCCCCGTCCATGCCCAGCTGACGACACAGCAGGCAGCAGATGTCCTCAATGTTTCCCGCCCCTTTCTGGTCCGCCTTCTGGAAGAGGGGAAAATACCCCATCAGAAAGTCGGTACGCATCGCCGTGTCATGTTTGAAGATCTAATGCGCTACAAGAAGGATATCGACAAAGACCGGCAAAAAGCTCTCGATGAACTGGTTAAACAGGCACAGCACCTCGATATGGGCTATTAATTTTGGCAACGTTCACCGCACTGTACGATGCCTGCGTTCTCTATCCGGCGCCGCTCCGCGATCTCCTCATGGAGCTTGCGGTGACGGATCTTTTCCGCGCGAAGTGGTCTCAGCGCATCCACGATGAATGGACAGCTTCTCTGCTAAAAAATCGGCCCGACCTGACGGCCGCAGACCTTAAAAGAACCCGTGAGTTTATGGACATGAGCGTAAGGGATTGCGTGGTTGAAAATTTTGAAGAATTGATACCATCACTTCATCTTCCCGATTCTAAAGATAATCATGTTCTTGCCGCTGCCATCAAAGGAAGAGGGGATGTAATCGTTACCTATAACTTAAAAGATTTTCCCGCCAAGGAACTTGGCAAATACGACATCGCGGCTCAACATCCCGACGAATTCCTGACGCACGTCGTGGATCTTGCCCCGGGGATTGTCTCTGCGGCCTGCCGAACACATCGCAACAGGCTTAAAAATCCTGCCAAGTCAGTCGAGGAATATCTTGAATGTTTGGAAAAACAGCAACTAAACGAATTTGTCGCGAAGCTACGCGCTTTTGCGAACCTTCTTTAGGAATCGGAGGACGATTTGGGAGCTACCACCGCTAACACCTCTTCGAAATCGGCTTCCCCAGTGGATGATGTCACGTCGAGAGCGATCGACCCCAAAATTCGTCTTCACCTTTTTGTTGTTGCCGACGGACACTGCGAATTCACAGGCTGTAATGACTACCTCATAGAGCATCATCTTACTTTGACCCCTAGCAATTGGATGCTAATCGATACCGCTTCATTTTTTTCTTGAAAAGCTTCACAACCGGCAATTCTTCCCACCATGTCGTATAGCGGGGGGCTACGGAAGGCCAGGTGCATTGACCATTCCGGCCTGCCCCTCCGATGTCTCCGAAATGAACCGTCCGTGCCCCATGCCCGGCATTGATGAGATCGACAGCTTTCATCAGTCTGGCGATGTTGGTCCCGATTATCGAAGAGATCATGCCGCTCCATAGTGGCGGGTATAAGATCCAGCAGCATGACGCCGCATTTTTGAAATGCTAGGCCAGGCCGGTACATTTATCAAGGAGCGACATGGCGCTATTGATGACCGCTCCTCAAACACAAGCCGCATCCGCAGCAAAAGTCTCCACTTTTATTTTCTTCGCCCGTTCTCCCACCTGCGCCGCATCAAACTGAAACTGCAGCCGCATCCATCCCTCCGGCGTGCTGCCAAACGCTTTCGACAAACGAATAGCCATATCCCAGGACAGGTCTGCACCCTCGTTCACCAGATGGCTCAATGCCGACCGCGACACACCAAAAACCTTCGCCCCTTCGGTCACGCTCAACCCATGCGGCTCCAGACAGTCCACGCGCACCGAAAATCCCGGATGCGGCGGATTTTTCATTTTCAAAGCCTTCATAGCACTCTCCTTCTTCAATGGTAATCCTCTAAATTCACATCTAACGCATACCCATCCTCGAACCGGAAGGTAATGCGCTAGTTCGCCCTCACCGTTACGCCCCATTCCCCTTTCCGGCTTCCTTTCAAAGGATGACGCCTGTAGGAATGGATGTTCATATCCTTAATCACTTCCGCTTGGTACAACCGCGCCAGAATTGCCTTAATCCGATCACCATATCCGGTGCCAGCTTCCGGGCATCTTCCTCCTCGAAAAACCTTTTAAGCCCCCGGTGCCTGAAACTCACTATCATCTTCCACTGTAGCGTGTAGCGCGTCACTCATCAACTGATTCCATGCGGCCGCCTCTTTCCCGTTAAGGAAAACGCCGTCAGGCATCCCTGCCCCGTGTCCCCCCTGACATGCGAGCCAGATTTCCGCTTCCCCGCTTTCTATAGCCACCGCCGCCCTCCGGCCTGTGGGCTTTTCTCCCTACGCGCTGCACCGCCCACGCCAGCCTAAGAATGCTGTCATGTTCGCCGCTCCCGCGCTTCGGGTACGCCCTCCGGCTCCGGGCTATTCCTCCTTAAAAATGTTGCCTTGGCTCTCCGGCGCTTTGCGAGAGAGCCAATCACATTTTTTCAACGGAGGAACCACATGGCTACAGAAACAGACACCAAGAAACCCGCTCAGACTTTCCGCAAGGGAACCATTCAGGCCGCCGTCTGGGAGAACGCCAGCCGGGAGGCAATGTTTTACAGCGTCACATTCTCACGCTCGTACAAAGGCGTTGAGGACAGCTGGAGACACACCACGTCTTTCCATGCCGGCGACCTTGAGGCTTTGGCTGATGTCGCTTTTCAAGCCAGGCTTTTCATCATGAAAAACAAATAAGGAGAACATCATGAAAACATATCAACACTTCGCAACAGTCCTCACGCAGTTGCTCGGCAACGATACCGCTATCCGTCTTACCGTGAACGGCTACATGCCCTTGTCCGTTGAGGATATCGGCAAATCCACAGACGGCCATCGCCTCGTTTCTATCTGCCACTATGGTGCGCAGAACGGCGACCTCATGCGCGACCCGGATATGGTCTTTGAATTGCGCCAATGGCCGGATGCTCTTGCCGCAGAGCCTCTTTCCTTCCGGAACGATTACATGGGAACGATGCAGGAGGTTTACCGCTATGACGATTCAGGCAAGAAAACCCACGTTAATGCGCGCTTGAAACAGGATCTGAAATCCTTCGCCCGGACATGGTTTAAAAATCTCAAGGATCAGGGATTCCTCAGCGATACCGTTATTCGGGAGCGGCTCACCTGAGCTGTCTTTCCTCCCCTTCTCATCGGCGCGCGTTCACGCTGTCCTCGACTGGTTGTGTGTGCGACATCCCCTACACCCCTAGCGGAGGTTTGAACAGGCACTACATACAACAAGTAACGGCTGGTTTACGCGTTCGCCTTCTTCAAGAAAACAATTTTTCGATCACGCTCATGGGCAAAAAGAGCCTGATCGGCGGGTCTACCAGCGGCGTGAAATCATACTGTGTGTAAAACTCAGCGGCCCGACGGTCTTTCGCATCGACTACCACTGCCACCGACGCGACCTCCCGTGCAGTGCGCCAGCTGCGATGCAGGGCGTCCATGAGAAGATGTTCTCCGGCCCCTCGCCCCTGACGCTGCTTGTCGATGGCCAAGCGCCCGAGGAGTGTGGCCGGGATGACCGGATACCGAGGGAGTTTCTTCGCCACACTCTCCGGCCACGCGCCAATGTCCACGCTGATAGCCGAAAGGGTGTAGAACCCAATCACCCTGTTACTTTCCCCCTCGCACAGTACAAAAGTCGCGGCCACGCGCTTTCGCGTGTCCTGCCCCGCCTGTACCTCAAGGTAGTGATCCAGCGGCCCGCTGCCGCAGGTAAACCCTTCCTTGTCATGCTGCTTGCCGAGCGCCTCAACGCGGTAGGGGGTATCCCTCTTTTTCCCAAGCAACTAGATCCTCGTCCTCTCCTTGTAGCGTGTCGCAGCCTGACGAAGCGTCTTGCTGGGCGCGGCGGGCTTCACAAGAGTCTCTACAAAGATTCTCCGGTCACGTTCGCTCAGCGTCAGCACATCATGCGCGCGCAAGGCTCTCTCCGCAGCTTCCTGCACGCTCGCAATCAAAAAATCCGTCAGCGATCGGCCCTGCACTGTCGCAGCTCGCAAAAACAGATTCTTCTGCGCCTTACTGACACGCGCTTCAAGTCGCTCCACGCGGGGAGCCTTTTCTTCTGTTTCTAGATCGGTCGGCGGCATGATGTCCTCCTTGTGCTTCTGATTCAAGCGTACGGCACAGTGCCGTACATGTCAATGGCTATCCGTTTCCCCACGAGATTCCAGGCACTTGCCCTTCCCCGGTCCTCACAAGGAAAGCGCCGACAGGCATAACTGCCCAGTATCCCTTTGACAGGGCGGCAAGACTTCCTCCCCTACCACTTCCTTGCTTTTTGTGTAACCATGACGCCCTCTCGCCTATGGGCTTTTCCCCGGCGCGAGGCACCGCCCACGCCAGCAACGAGCCGCTGTCCTGTTCGCTGCGGATCCCGCGCCGGTACGCCCTCCGGCTTCCAGGCTCGCCCCTCTTTCAAATGCCGCTTGGCTCTCTAGCGTTGTGAGAGAGCCAACCAACATTTTTCAAAGGGGGAACGACATGGCTACATCACACTCAAAACCAGCGACTGCTTTCAGGTGCGGCGCCGTCAACGCCGCTGTCTGGGAGAATACCGGAGAAAGAGGCATTTTCTACTCCGTCACCTTTTCCCGTCCCTATAAGGACGTGGAAGGCAACTGGAAAACCTCGGCTTCCTACGGTCTCAACGATCTGGATGCCCTGGCATCCGTGGCAGAAATGGCCAAGGACTGGGTCCGTGGGCAAGCACGGTAAACAGCGTTGCTTCCCATCGGGAGCCTCTGGCGCTCAGCGCCGGGGGCTTCCCTCAAGGAGTCACTACGATGAACACCTATCACCATTTCGCGACAGTCCTGACTCAGCTGCTCGGCAGCGAGACCGCCGTCCGCCTCACGGTGAGCGGCTCTCTGCCCTATTCGTCGAACACATTGGGAAATCCGCAGACGGCCACTGCCTGGTGTCTCTCTGCCACGATCGCGAACAGAATGGCAACCTGATGCGCGATCCCGAACTGGTCTTTGAACTCTCGTTATCCCCTCTTGCCTCCATGGCAATGCCGCTATCTTTCCAGAACGATTATATGGGTGTTCTACAGGAGGTGTACCGGTATGACGAAGATGGTAAGAAGACCCGCGTCAATGTACGGTTGAAGCAGGAGCTCGCCTCCTTCGCCGAGACTTGGTTCGCCAATCTCAAGGACCAGGGGTTCCTCGGCGATACTGCCACACGAAAAAGGCTCTCAGGAGCCTTCTATTCATAATGAAGCTACATCACCGACCGCCGCCATGGCCATAATCCTTCGTCTCGCTCGCACATTGGGATCCCTCCATTTGATAACATCGTTTGTAATGAAGCCGCGCAGCAGTTTGAACCATTCCAGGTGTTATCCTTCTTCTAGCACGAGGCGACCCTCTGCACGGTTAGGTTTCGATGCCTAACAGGCTCCACCAGTCGCGTGCCGCGTGCAGCACGCGCACGATCGACACGCCGTCAGGGTGCGGCAGATAGAAAATCAGCTGGTTGTCGAAATCCTTAATGCGCCACTTGCGGATGCCCGCGAGACTGGGGTGTTGCAGCGTCAGCGGGGCACCGAGCATGGGCTGACAGGCCAGATCGTTGAAGCTGGCCTCAGCGTTGGTCAGAAAACGCTGCGCCATGTCCAGGCCCGCCACTTCCGCCAGATAGACGAACTGCTCTACCAGGTCGCGCCTGGCTGCCGCACGCTGATACACCGTCGGCATCAGCGCGGTGTCTTTCGGGCCGTCAGCTTCGCCAGGGCTTCGCTGCGAATGTCCTTCCAGTCCGCCGGCGTCAGGACGCTCTCGGCGCTGTTCAGACCTTCCAGTAATTTCGCTTCCAGCAGGTCTTCCGCTTTGCGTTTTTCGTCGGCTCGAATCAACTCACGCACATACTCGCTCGCGCTGCTGTAGCGACCTTGGGCGATCTGCCCATCCACGAATTGCTTCAGGGGATCAGGGAGAGAAATATTCATGCTCTGCATGGTGCACCTCCTGCTCTTACCTCCAACAATGCCATACATAGGGAGAGATGGCAAGGATTGGCATTACGTGTCATTCTGGCTCACGCACACGTCAGCGGTCGGGTGACTTACACGCTGTGCGCGAGCCCTGATCTCGACCTGTCCGTACGGGATGAGGCCCCTGCCTTTGAATTTGTCCGAATGCATTTACGGGGTATCAAAAGCGTCAGCCTGAGAATGTAGCCAGTGTCAGACTCGTCCTACAGGAGAGGGCGGATATTGCTTACAGTAAGACGAGTTTGAACTGACGGGTGGAACTAACCCGCTGGCCAGCGGCTAACGCTGCATCGAAGCGCTTGAAGGGACGGGGCACGTGCGGCGTGCGGCGCGTGCTGAGATAGTACACCTGCGGACGATGCTTCAGCTTCACACTCAGGTGCCACACCTTGGTTCTGCTGCGCCATATCGTCATGTCTTCTAGCCCGGCGATCTTGACCAGGTGTCTGAGCACGTCTTGCTGCAGGCATTGCACGCGCGTGGTTGACGATCCGTGGCCGGGTTTGTGCTTCATCTCGTCACGTCAACGGGGCCCACGCATAAACTGACCGAGGTGTTTCCGAATGGCCTCGCGGCGTGATGATAACACGGTCATCGTAGCTCTTCGCCGAGTCCTACTCGTGGTGCTCCCGTCTGTCACAGACGGTGGGAAGTGGGACGGAAAAGTCGGGGATGGTGTGTTCGGCCGCGTTCAGGATGCGGTCCTTCTCGTGCAGATAGATCATGGTGGTCTGGATGTCGGCATGACCCAGCATGGACTGGACCTGTCTGATCGTCGCACCATGTTTCAGTGCGAGCGTGGCGGCCGTATGTCGAAGCGAATGCGGGGAGATCGGACGGACGCTTTGGGTATCCGGGTTGATCAGCCGACTGAGGCCCGCCTCCTCGAGATGGTGGCGCATCATGGCCTGAATCGAACCGACTCCTAAGGGCCGGCACCCTCGAGTCTGGGCGACATTCTGCCTCTTCGAATGATACTTGCCCGGGCCCCGCAGCCAGGCAAACAAGGGGTGCTCGGGAAGCGGACCACGGAACGGTTCCGTGGGGCCCCCACCATGATGCCGGCGGTCATGCATCCGGAAATAGGCGGTGAGCGCATCGAGCACCCAGGGTGCCAGCACCACCGGCTGTTCGGCACTACTGCTGCCTTTGCGGTGGAGATAGAGGATGGGGTGGCCATCCCGGTGATTGAGATGCCGGCGCTGCGCCCGCGCGAGTTCGATGCTGCGGGTGCCGGTACTGACCCAAAGTAGCGTCATGGCATAATCGCGCAACACCTGCTCTTGGGCGGCCGGGTCGGTGACGGTCACATCGAAGGTGGCGATCAGGCGTTCGACTTCGGGCTCGGTCAGGCTGTCCCGGACGAACCGTTTGGCGACTTTCATGCCCTTTACTGCGCTCATCGGGTTGTAGGGGATCTGTGCGGTCCGTTTCAGCCACTGACAGAAAGCGCGTAAGCTGGCGAGGTAGACGTTGATCGTCCGCGCCTCCAAGCGTTTGTGTGTCCCCTCCCGCTGTTGGAGGGTGAGGCTGGCGCGGTAGCCGTGCAGCAACTGTTCGGTGAAGCTGTCCGGCTGGCCTTCCCTCGCGCGGGCCTGGCCCCACCAGCGAAAAAAATAGGTCAGACTGCGGCGGTAGAGGAGCTGGGTACTCCGCGCGGGATAGGTGGCACAGAAGGGCGAGACCACCGCGGCCAGAAAATGATCAAACGCGGGGCTGTCGACCGCCACCCCAGTCGGCCATGTGAGGATGGAGAGGGTCTCGAGCTGGACCTTGGGTCGGGTCGCCGGCAGCCAGGGTTGTAACGCCTGGTCGATCACGCGGGGGTCGCCGTCTGCCGACCCTGCCGTCTCAGCCGTCTCAGCCGGCGGTTCGTCGTCCTGCTCACACCCCATAGACCTGTTTTCCTCCGACCGTTCAAAACCCGCGCTGGCGTGCGGTGTCATCTGTATCACACTACAAACTCCATATCTACTGAACATCGACTAATGACCACTTAATCGATCTTCAAGCGATGCAGACCCCATTGACAGGGGTCTTATTTAGGCGTCTAATCCATCCCGGCATGAGTCAACGCTCTGAATGAGAGGTAACTCTTTGTCTTTCTTTAATAATTCAGACGTTCTAAACACCGCATGAGAATACGCACTGACAAATTGGAGGGATGCAGATGCCTCATGGAATTGGACCTCTAAACTCAGCAACGTCTCCTCTACCGGTGACTGATCCCCTGGTCTTCGAACGATTCCGACAGGTGCTCGATCACTCGACGTTTCGAAAAATGCCGCCAGGCAAATCATTGCTCTATCTGCAGCTGCTACGGTGGTCTCATGGCAATGGAAAAGAATTGATTGAAGCCTCACGCCTTGAGATGTGTGCCTGGACAGGGCTCGCACTTGAGACGATTAAAAAATATGTACCACAGCTCATGGAGGAAGGGCTTATCCGGCAAGTGCGCGAATCGACTCCGATCAATGCCGCCGCCTATGAGGTGTGTTGGTTGGCGGCCTCTTCGGCTGCTCCTACCACAGCCCATCCTGCGGCGGTTTCCTACTATGTCGATCAGCTCACAGCACGCGAGCTCAAGGAGTGTACTCGGATTGAAGTGCTCCTCACGCGCGAAGAGCGGCGCCAAATACAAAGTGCGGTTGGCGATTCGCTTCGAACGTTGGGCATTCCCTGGAATTATGAGCTCATCAAAAAACTGATTAAGTGGTACCACCTGACCCATTCTCCGTACCGGGATCAACTCGAACGCGATCACCCAGACTGGTTTGCTACCCCCTAAAGATCGAAGTCATTAAACATTATAAATGAAACAACCAATCAAGGCATGCGGGATAAAACGTTATACACAATCTTGATGTGATGATTGTGAAAATACGCATACTGAGGATATCTCTGCCTGTGACCTAGAAACCAGTTGCGTTGACGCAACTGTAATAGTTTATTACTTTTCTAATTAATACAGTAAACCATTCTCCACATTAATTAGCTGGAATACGGCAAATGGGTTGCGTCAACGCAATTGACAAAGATTCATAATATAGTATGGGGTGCATTGATGTGGTGCCCAGCTTCCGTGGCAGATTCTATTCCCCCTGGTGGTACCTCCAGCCTAAATACATCATAACTACGATATTAATGACGCGCTCTTGAGCCAGTCCACCTGCTGTAATAGTCCCATTTGCAGGGGATCTTGCCTTGGCCATCCACAATACATCAACAAAAGTCCTTGACATTATATGTCAGCACAGATAAGAGGATCATTAAGCATGACAATTCATCATAACTAGGGGGCTAACAGTGACCAGAATAGTCGCTATTTCGTCCCACAAAGGTGGTGTTGGCAAGACTACTACGGCTGCGAATCTTGCCGCTGGTATCGCTCGAATGGGTAAGAAACGGGTCCTTGTGGTTGATGTCGACCCCCAGGCCAACCTGACTGCAACTCTGTTTCCACACGAACGGCGGGAATATAAGGGTGCCATTACGCTAGCACAGGTCTTGGGGGGCACGGCCGTGCTCGATGATGCCATTGTTGAAACAACCACCAAAAATCTTGACCTCATCCCCTCACACATCGACCTGTTTGAGCAGGAGGGTTACATCCAAAATACGCCTCGGGCCCTTCTGGGACTCGACGCGGCATTCAAGCAATCTGCGCTCTTGAGTCGCTACTTCATCTGCTTACTCGATTGCCCCCCCAACCTTGGGACGTTCATGTCGAATGCCTTGTACGCGGCTCATCATGTAATCGTGCCGGTCGGCGCCGGCGATAAGTACGCGCTGGACGGGCTGCGCTCTCTGCAAACAAAAATTGGACAGGTCAATGTGGTGAAGACGGATCGCAAGACCGAGTTGCTGGGATATCTATTGACTCGATGCGACATGCGTACAAACGTGGCGAAGACAATCGTAAAAACCATGCGAGACACGTTTGGCGAGCAAGTCTTTAAGACTGCGATTCGTGAAAATACGGAATTCGGAAAAGCGATCATGGTCAACAAGACCATCTTCCAGCAGGAGTTGCGCGCTTCCGGAGCTGAAGACTATGCCAGCTTGGCCGCGGAGGTGATCGCGCGCCTCGCACTTGACCACTCGAAACAGGGTGAGGGTGACGACTCGCCGCGCTCGGAATCCCCTGTTAGCGAATCAGAAGTCGGGGTCAACTGATGTCTCAGAAGATGTCCAAAGAACGGGAGCGTCTGCTGGCTGAAGGTAAAAAGGCCCTGGCCGGGTTGGGCATGTCGAATCAGTCCGCGGTCGAGGAAGTACTCAAGGAGACATTAGGGGAAGACATCCGCGCTACGCCAAGCGCCACGCCTTCCTTGGAGAACCGTCATGCCCTCGACGAAGACCGAGAGGGTGCTCAGGCCGCTGAGCGAATCTACAATCTACCTCTCCATCAGCTGGAACCCAGTCCGGACCAGCCCCGCATGAACGTGGAGCCGGACCCAGAGCTCGTGGAGAACATCCGAGTGCATGGGATACGCACCCCGATTCATGTCAGACCGCTAGGAAAGAATCGCTATGAAATCGTCGCTGGTGAACGACGCTGGCGTGCCTCGCAAGCGTTGGGACTCCAGACGATTCCCGCACTTGTGCGACAGGCGTCCACAGACTCCGCAGCCGCAGAGGCCCTGCTCGATAACCTATTGCGGAAGAATCTCTCGGGCTTTGAGGAAGCGAAGGGCTACCGAAAACTCATCGATCAGCACCACTACCGCCAGAATGAACTTGCCCAAGCCCTAGGGTGCGACAAAACACGTATATCTCGGGCCTTGCACGTTCTCGAACTTCCAGAGGCGATTCTCGATCTGACCTTAGGGCCTGGATCTCCGCTCTCATTCACCCATGTACAGGAGCTCCTTCCCCTGCGATCCAATCCCATTCGACTGGAACGGGTGGCTCGCCTCGCCGTTGAGCAACAATGGACCGCCAAGCGAATCCGTGAAGAGATCCTCCGTCAGCCGCGCATCAATCAAGGTGCCCAGTCGGTGCGTTTTACTCCCAAGGGAGACAACGGAGCCTTTTTTCTCGTCATTCGCTTTCATCCGAATCGGCTCAATGATGTTCCTATCGTCATGGAGGCATTAGATCAAGCTCGAGATTATGTGGCCCAAGCCCAAAAACAAAATCCTTCCTCCTGACGTTGCTTTCGCCTCTGGACTGACCGGTTCCGCTCTTCTTTTGACTCTCACAAGTTTCGAACGTTTACGGTTCGGAGATTCAACTTTTCTTCCTGCTCTGCGATTAGCCCGTGCGGGTCCTGACGATACCTCCCGGATCAGCAACATTTTCCCCAACAAGGCCACGGGGCCCGCAAGGGGCTAGGTTATCCACAGGGCAAGTGAGAGCCAAAGGACGATTTCGTGAGAGTGAAAAGAAATTAGTGAGAGGCAAAGGATAGCAATGGGCCGTTATTTGGTGAGACTCAAAAGAAATCTTGTGAGAGTGAAAAGAACCGTGAGAGTGAAAAGAAACTGTGTTGTCCCATAAGTCCGCTATTTGATTGATGATCGTGGCTCTGACTAAGACGTGGAAATGTGGACTTACGTAAAGAATTACGAAAGAAAAGACTAATACGTAACGGAGGACTACGTGAGTAAACACATCTCCTTGGGATCAAATACAGAATCAACCGGAGGAACCTCCTCCGTGGACGCGGTCATAATTCCTGAACCGACTTTTATCCAGAGTGAGCGCATCCTTAACCGCCATCAGATTTGGAGCGTGAAGGCCAGCAAAGGAGTTCGAACGGCTCATAAGAAATCGATTGTGAGTGAGGTGAAGGTGGGGGATGAACTTCACCGACATTGCTTAACGGTTTATGGTGGAGATGGGCTCCCGAATACGTTGGATTTGGAATTCTTCCGTGCCATGGAGCAAGTTCTCACAGAACAACAGCGGAAGAAAGAAGATGCCCCCTTGGAACAGACGGTCGTGTTGCGGGCAAAGGACATCATTGAGGCGGCAGGCAAGAAAAAATGCGGGTCAGCCTATCGGGAATTACGCCGCTTCTTTGTTCGATTGGGCGCCACGGCTCTGGGGCTGGAGATCACAGAGCCCGGTCGGCGAGGTCAGGAGCAGTTGGTGCATATTTTCGAAAATCTCACGCAAGTCCTGGATGAGGACGCCGGTCCACAGAATATGCAGGTACATCGCATTCGTCTCGCCGACTGGTATGTTGAAAGTTTTAATTCGGGTAACTGCTGGGTGGTCGATCATGCCTTATTCACCCGCCTCACGCGCCCGATCTCTCAATTGTTGCATCAAGCATTGCATGCCTTATTTCCGGATGGGGGAGGGGAAGCGAGAATTCGCTATGCGGAACTCGTACGCAATTGGCAATTAACGCCGCGATCAGGCCTCTCAAAAATTCGAGAGCAACTCGATCCCGCACATCAGGAGCTGCAGAGCCTTGGGTTTTTGGATGGGTGGGGATATACCGCTTTGAACGGTGACAAAAATGATCTTCAAGTACGGTGGGTGGCTGGACCTGCCTGGTGGGAAGCCGATCGTGCCTGCCGCCATTTAGGTTTGGCCAGTCAATTACCCGATGGAATTCGTGACCCATTGCTGCCGTTTCGGGCTCCGGCAACCAAGCTCCACGAGGAGGAGGAGAGTCGAATCAAGGCCACGGTGGCCGAGGTGTTGGATTTTGTCGGCATTAAAGATAAACGGTTTACACCTTTTTGGACTCAGGCCGCACGAGATATTCCCTTAACGCGAATTCGAAAACTAATCGGTGATGTTCGGGAACGCGTGATGTGTGGGCAACGAGGTGGAGCCAAGGACGACCGGGTGATGAACCGGGGCGCGTATCTGCTGTCGCTGCTTAAATTGGAGGCCAGAAAGCGGCAGTTATCATGGGGAGATAAGAACTGAAAGGGACAAGCTTGGGCACAAAGTGCGATCAAACTCAATCAACACGCCCGGCCGATACGGCCATTGCCATCTTCGAATGGGTGTATCGATTCAAAGTAGACATGCGTGACGACCCGACCGCACCACGGCTTTTCTGATTCGTTTTTTCTCTCCTGGCGCGGTGTCGTTGAACCAACGAATGAAACGCGTCATCACCTCAGGTATACGCGAGGATGGGAGTGCCTCGAAGTGCACCTTTTCTTTTCCTACTGGCCCTGAATCACCTGCATGGGTTCGGTGTGTGTGCGCCGCATGCCAGCCTGAACGCGCTTGCTCCCCGACATGATTATTTTGTGCCGTCATAGAGCTTTGCTTCGGAGAGCGGCTTTGCGAAACTCTTTCGCACATCGACCATTAGGGGGCTGCGACACCCTGTGTTCATTTGTCTCCTGCGCGCGCGCGGGGGGGAAGAGTCGAGGAACCACCACCTGGCCCCGCGGGGGTGTGGGCCAAGCCTCCGACGTTGTAACAACCAGTCAATTCTCACATCGCAAAGGCATAGGGTTCCAGGTTGGTCTCGCTGAGTCGTAATTTTTCAGAGGCGGTTGTTGGTATTAATTATGGTGTTGCAGGATATGGCTTTCGCCGGGTATTGTATTACATTGTTTCTAGGCTTCATTATCGTTCGCAGGGGCAGCTCAAAGGAGGAGCCTGCAATGGCTGTGGAGGAGGGGGGCTTTTAAATCGTCTTTTCTCCGCTCTGCAAAAATGGAAGGGTGCGTCAGCTCCCGAGTGGTTTGCCCGTCAGAAGGGATTCGTGGGTATGCGTGCCGGTGAAGCGGTGGACGAACAGCTGGTTCCGGATATAGAGGGTCACCTGGCCCGGTGAGGCGGGGGGGAGCTAGTATGACTAAACGAGTGAATACTATTAGCGTCGACTTAGGAGGGCTCAAAGAACCCTGGTTAGACTGGTGTGCCAGGCAGAAGACGCAGCCGAGTCATGCGCTCCGACAAGTTCTGGCCAAGGTCGTTCAGGGTGGTCTCCCCGGATCCATATCCCCTCGAGCCGTGGTCAGAAATCGACCTGAAAGGCCCATGGTTCGGGTAGAGATTAAACTCACCGAGTCCGAGCACGGTACTCTCAAACGGATGGCACAGGCGCAAGGGTTTACGGTTGCCAAGTGGATCATTGCCTTGATTCGGACTCGACTCGTGGGACACCCACAATTTGGCCAATCAGAATTGGAAGTGCTCGCCCGTTCCAACCTGCAACTATTGGCAATCGGGAGAAACCTGAATCAACTCGCCAAAGCGCTGAATACCTCTCCGGATGAGAGGAGTGCCTTTCGGGTCGAACTCATCACCGAATTATCTAGGCGCATTGAAACTCATACGACCACCGTGTCGAGTGTGATGAGAGGCAACCTGGAGCGATGGCACATCCAATGATGCCCCAATTTGCCAATAGCACAGATGCCACCTTAGATGAATGGGGTAGTCGCCTCTTTAATGTGTCTGCGTCGACCGTGCGACGAGGACATGAGGGTAGGACAGGCCGGGGGGGCCAATCACACGCGGGCACAGGTGGACACTTACACACTCCAGAGGCGCGGGCGCGCTTCGTGCGGCAAAAGCTTCGTGACATGGTTCGATGTGCCCCGCAGGTCATGGTCAAGCTCGCCAAAGCCACGAAAGGCCTGCGCGGGATTTCAAATAATCTCAGTTATATCTCTCGGGATGGGAAGCTAGACATTGAAGATCAAGACGGACATATCATCACGGGTAAAGAGGCCGTTGGAGATCTCAAGCGCGAATGGCAACATGGAGGGTTTCCAATCCCTGGGAATTCCGAGATGCGCGATGCCTTTCATATCATCTTGTCCATGCCGAAGCTGACCGACCCAATCTCGGTTCAACGCGCCGCCCGTGAATTTGCGAAACGTGAGTTTGCCAATTATCAGTACGCCATGGTGCTGCATACTTTCGAGACAGACCCGGACCCACATCCTTCGTCTCATCCGCACGTACATCTCACCGTTAAAACCGCAGGACTTGATGGGACACGGCTAAACCCAAGAAAGCTCGATCTCCAACGTTGGCGAGAAGGATTTGCTGAAGCGCTTCGGGAACATGGGATCGACGCCACCACTACGAGCCGTATTCATCGCACAACTCAAGAGCGGTGGAAGGTTCGGCATTTCGTGGAGGGCGCGACACAAACCATACGCGTGGACCGTAGCAGACGAGAGACCCACGCACCACATGTTCAGCGCGAGATAATGAAAAACTATGAAGGGGTCATGAAAGCCTTGGCGCGTTCTGATCGAGGAGATGATCGGCAGCTTGCGGTAGACTTGGTACGTCACTTAGCCGGACAGAGCCGCATGCAGGAGAAAGAAAAGGGGCGATCACCGGAACGTGAATAGTCACCGTTCTGTGCCAATCGCAAGAGCAGCGGTTTCGTAAGCTTTTCAGTCACTCCCGCATAAACCAACGTGATTTCTGCTGAACCTCGCTCTTAAAGCCGCCTCCCGGACTTTTGTAAGCTTCGTTTTATTGAGTTGAAATGAGCTAGATTGAGATCGTATTTGTTGTATATAAAACACTCCTGTGACACGTAGGGTTAGTACTATATAAGGCGCAGAGCATCATGCCACAGATGAGCGTAGGGGAGGTGGGTTTAATTGCCCAATGGATATTAAAGGGTAATCAATTCACATGCTTCCCCATTGGCTAAAATCATTGGGAGCTAACAACCCGTAAGGTCGAACCGACGGCCCATTCATTAAGAGGCCTCCCGAGGCCAGGGAACCAAGGTAGCGGTACCATTTACCAGATCGCGTGTGAGTGCCTACTAGGGCGCGTGCGCAAACTTGATCGTGTGCTCACGGGCATTACGATGCTGAATTCCGTCCCTTGGGCCTGAAAGTAACCCCGATTAATCTTCTAGTTCTTGTGGCCAAGGCAGGCCCCATTTGGCGTATCGAGATCGTGAATGGTCTGCACCTCGACCCATCCACGCTGACCCGGAATCTGAAGATTATGCTCACCAATGGGTGGATCAAGAGATTGCCCATGAAGAAGACGGCCGTGGCCTCCCAGTAGAGGCGAGGGCCCAAGGTTGTGACCTGCTGAATCAAATCGGTCCGTCGTGGCGAAAAGCCCAAACGCGCACGCAAAAACTTATTGGTGATGGTGCGGCACTATTACGAAAGCTTGCTTCAAATAGAATCGAAGCATCATCGGGTAGGGGACGGCTTTTTGGGGAGCATATATTATATATGTAAATATATTGATCCGATTCACAAGAAGAACATCATGAAACTTACTCTGGATAGTAAATTTTTTCCACGGTGGTGTTCCGCACGAGGCATCAACACCATAGTCCGCCGCCAGTCTTTCGCTTGCCAATTTAACCAGCGTTTGCTGTATGCTGACTAACATTCGTCTGTCTGTCTTGTCGCCAAGCTCCGAAGCAAGACCTTTAATCGCCATTGCAAGCAAATATTCTCGGGAAGCACCGGAAATCTTGGGTCCATGCGGGATGATTGCGTCCAAGGCATGCGACCGGATCTTATCTGCCCCAAAAAAGAAACTTGCTAGCTTTCCTTGCGTTCATAATTGTTCCCCTTTTTAATTACCTATCAACCACTGTTTCTTCATGGCTGTCTTATGGGTGAAGACTTTAATGAGCAATCGCTAACCGTACCAATATACATCCAGGACGGAACCGTCTGTCCCGATCCACATGCTTTCCATGCTGTTAGGAATGCGCGATACACCATGCTGATGCCGGCATTGCGTTCCCCGTGCCTCGAAAGTCAACCCGTATCATCTCCCACCCCCTTCAAACCGTAGAATCGTACTCACTCTTTCTTCCGCCTCTGCCTGCCGCAGTTCTTCAGAGAAAAAGCGTAACTGCTGTGGCTCGCCAATCGGATTGTCTTGGTCAAGAGTAGGACCGCTCGGAGTCCTAGACAGTGTAGTCACGAGATATTGAGCCAGAGGGCGAGGCAACGGATGTGGACGGCGGCAAGGAAGGACGTGCTGTTTTTGGCGTATCTTGTTGCAATGCCGCGCCATCTTTTGAGGTGCAGGAACGCGTTTTCGATCAGGTGGCGCAATTTGTAAAGGTCTTCGTCATATGGCCTTTGATTGACGCGATTTTTCTTCGGGGGAATCACGGCGTTCATGCCTTGCGCGGCGGCCTGTTCAATGATCGCGTCGGTATCATAGCCCTTGTCCGCGATAAGCTGATCTGCATCAATGCCCTCGATCAGCCTTGAAGCCTGTGTGCAATCAGCGGCGGTACCGTGCGTAATAATAACTCTGACCGGCAGACCAAACGCATCCACGGCCAGATGCAGTTTGGTGTTGAGCCCCCTTTTGTGCGGCGCATCTCCTGATTGCCGCCACGCGCTCCGGCGGCATGAGGATGAACCTTGCAATGGCTGGCGTCGATCATCAGCCATTCGTAATCAGGCGCATCAATCAAAACTTCAAGCAGCCCTTCCCAGATGCCCTTGTCCCGCCAGCGGATAAAGCGGCGGTGCGTGTTGCTCCACCCGCCGTATTCCGGCGGCAAATCGCGCCATGGCGCACCCGTTCTCAAAATCCAGAAGACCGCATTGATAAACAGGCGGTTGTCTTCGGCAACACCGCCCCAGGCGCCTTTGCGCCCCGGTAAATGCGACGCCAAAAGCTTCCATGTTTCATCGGATATATCGTGGCGGCGGTAGGCGGGGGGCGAGTCTTTCATGCGAGCCTCCTTCTGTGGCTCACCGATTCTCTCACATTTCCAATCTCGTGACTACACTATCTAACAGGCTGCGGAAAAACTCGACTTTTGCACAATACGCCGCGGGCAGCTCACGTGACCGGTTGGTATCAGAATAGCCAACAGGATGCGCAAAAAGGCCGTCCAGCAAGGCCGCAGTGAGCGAAGAGGCGAATCGTACTCTTGCCGTACGGTGAGCCTCTGAACGATGCGAGAACGCCGCTGGCGGACTTTTTCCGCATCCTGCTAGAGCCGAGCTTACATCGCGTAGAAGACGGGCAACTATATCCCCTCGATCGAGATCGAGAGTTCCAACGGTGGATCCAGCAACCATCCCTTGGACAAATATACTGTAAGGTGCCAGGCTGGCCCGCATCGTGTTCCATGAGTGCAACGACAAAAATGGCATCGTCGGGATTCTGTATTCCTACAGGTTGGCCCGTTGTGCCCAAAAAGATTGACTATATCCTGGCGAAAAATAAGTTCCACCTGCATCTACACCTTGGAATGGGCCGTATCTTGTCACCTCGAAAGTTGGGGGCGGTGCTGGGATACCGGGTCGAGTACTACGCGTGAAAGATCAACGACCGTTACCAGCACGTATGGTTCATCAGACGCAGACGAATCTTCTTCTTCCACTATTTTTCTCGACGAGCCGACCTCCGGTGTGGACCCGATCAGCCGCCGGAGCTTCTGGGACCTCATTTACGAGCTGGCCGAGCGGGGCGTCACGGTCTTCGTGACCACGCACTACATGGAAGAGGCCGAGTACTGCGACCGCTTGGGGTTGATCTATCGTGGCGAATTGATCGCGTCCGGAACACCCGACGAGTTGAAGACGCGCTTCATGCAGGACGACATCATCGAAGTGCTGTGCGAGCAGCCGCAGGAGGCGATGCTGGCGCTCGAGGGCGTCAAGGGAGTGAAGGCGACCGCCTTGTTCGGCAAAGGTGTGCACGTGGTGGTCGAGCGTCGGGCGGAGGGGGTGATGACTGGGATCGCACGCGCGCTGGCGGATCGAAACGTGTCGGTGTCGCGGGCGGAGCGGATCGTGCCGTCGCTGGAGGACGTGTTTGTCTCGTTGATCGAGGCGCGGGATCGACAGGAGCGGCCACAAGCCGAGGTGGCGGGATGAACGGGCGGCGTATCTGGGCGGTCGCCCGCAAAGAGGGCATTCATATCAGCCGGGACTGGCGCAGCCTTGTCATGGGGATCGCCATTCCCATCCTCTTGTTGATCCTGTTCGGCTATGCGCTGACCTTGGACGTGGACGCGGTGCCGCTGGTGGTGTGGGATCAGAGCGGTACGGAAACCAGCCGCCGCTTCATCGGTCATTTTGACGGCTCGTCATATTTCAGCCTGCGCCGCTATGTGCAGACCTATGCGGAAGTCGAGCAGGCAATCGATGAGGGGAGCGCTCTGGCGGCGCTGATCGTCCCGACCGATTTCGGCCCGGATCTAGCAGCGGGACGGGTGGCACGGGTGCAAGCCATCCTGGACGGCAGCGACTCGAATACGGCGACGATCGTACTCGGCTACGTGGAGACCGTGGCGCGGACCTACAATCGGGACCTGGCGATCGAACAGACTGCCCGCACGAGCGGCCGGACCGTCATGGTTCCGCTCGACTTGCGCCCGCGCGTCTGGTTCAACGCCGATATGGAATCCAAGAACTACATCATTCCGGGATTGATCGCGGTGATCATGATGGTCATTGCCGCGATGCTGACCTCGCTGACGGTGGCGCGGGAGTGGGAAGCCGGCACGATGGAGCAAGTGATTTCCACGCCGTTGAAAGGCCCCGAGCTGATCCTTGGCAAACTCCTGCCGTATTTCGGAATCGGCCTATTCGATGTGCTCGTGGCCGTGCTAATGGGCGAATTCCTGTTCAGAGTGCCGTTGCGCGGCAACGTCGCGCTCCTGTTCAGCATGGCGGCCGTCTTTCTGGTCGGCGCGCTTGCCCTCGGCATGTTGATCAGCATCGTGACCAAAGCGCAATTGCTGGCCAGTCAACTCGCCATGGTGCTCACGTTCTTGCCGGCCTTCCTGCTGTCCGGGTTTATGTACGACATCAGCAACATGCCGGACGCGATTCAGGCCATTACCCATGTGGTGCCCGCCCGGTACTTCGTGTCGCTGTTGAAGGGCATTTATCTCAAAGGGATCGGCCTGGAGCTGCTGATGCTGGAGGCGACGCTGCTGGCCGTCTTCGGCCTGCTCGTGCTCCTGGCCGCTAATCTAGTCTTCAAGAAAAAGCTTGTGTGAGCACAGGATGTTCGAACGGATCACGCACATGCTGATCAAGGAATTCATCCAGATCCTTCGCGATCCGCGAATGAGGACCGTGATTTTCGCGATGCCGCTCGTGCAGACGCTGGTCTTCGGCTATGCCGTCACGACGAATGTGACCCATATCCCGACGGCGATCTTCGATCTGGACAACAGCCGTGCCAGTCGCGAACTGGTCGCCCGGTTTACCGGTTCCGGCTATTTCGACGTGGTGGCGTATGTCGGTCGGGAAGAAGAGGCGCAGGACCTTGTGGATCGTGGTGCGGTCAAGGCGGTGCTGCAGATGAACAAAGGGTTTGGGGACGATCTCCGCGCCGGCCGGACGGCCCCGGTACAGGTCATCGTGGACGGGACGGACTCCGACACGGCGGGCATCGTGCTGAACTATGCCGGTCAAATCGCTGGCCGGTTCAGCGAGACCGTGCTGCAGACGCGCGTGATCCGGGCGACCGGTGAGCCGGCTACCCCGGCTCGGGTCAAGCTGGAGACACGCGCTTGGTTCAACGAGAATCTCGAATCGCGGAACTTTTACGTCCCCGGCGTCATCGTGCTGATCGTCACGCTGGTCACGCTCATGTTGTCCAGCATGGCGGTAGTCCGCGAAAAGGAAATCGGCACAATCGAACAAATCATGGTGACCCCCATCAGGCAGGTAGAGTTCATTCTGGGCAAGACCTTGCCGTTCGCGCTGATCGGCTTCGCCGACGTGGCGTTGGTGACCGTGATCGCCGCCTACTGGTTCGAGGTTCCCATCAGGGGCAGCCTGTTGCTCCTCGTCGGTGCGACGAGCCTCTATTTGATGAGCACGCTGGGGATCGGCTTGCTCATCTCGACCATCAGCCGGACGCAGCAGCAGGCGATGATGAGCGCGTTTTTCTATTACTTCCCTGCCATGCTGCTCTCCGGCTTCGTCTTCCCGATCGCCAACATGCCCGAGACTGTGCAATGGCTGACCTACCTCAACCCGCTGCGCTACTTCCTCGTCATCATCCGCGGGATCTTCTTGAAAGGAGTAGGGCTGGAGATTCTCTGGCCGCAGATGGCGACGCTGTTGATCCTGGGGTCGCTCACGCTCTGGGTGGCAACCAGACGATTTCAGAAGACCGCTTTGTAGAGGGAGCGGTCGATCGAGCATGCCCACATTGTGCAAGAACAGGCCATTTTCGCGGCGGGATCCCAGGAAGGGGATGGTGGGACGAGGGCTTGTTCGGCCGGACGATGCATAGACGCAGGTGACGGGAACACCGGAGAGGATATTGCCATGGTGCGAGATGGAGCCCGACCGGCAAGCGCCGTATTTCGCAACACGGCTCTCGACGACCTTGATTCGTGTCTGACGACATGCGAAATATAAGAAATGAATGCAGGTAAGGAAGGTGTGCGATGCAACAGGCAGAACATGACGAGAAGAAGGGGATGACGTCGACGGGTGTGTGGACGACCTACGATGTCCTCGCATCCCTCGGGCAACTCAAACTCGAGCCGGCCTGGCTGGAGGGCAAGGACCACACGATTATCCTGACGAAGTCTGCAGCGATGCGGGTCGTGTTACGGGCGCTGCATGCGGGGAGTGCATTGGGGACACATAAGGCGGATGGACAGATTTCCGTGCAAGTGCTCCAAGGCCGGATTGAATTTATCGCCGATGGCCGGACGGTCGAGATGAGGCAGGGGCAATTACTCGTCCTGGAGGGAGGCGCGCCCCATTCGCTGCGGGCCATCGACGAGTCGGCCATTCTCATCACCATTGCCGTCGATCGGGCACGATAGGATCACCGATGGCAGACATGAACGTACCTCCGTCGCCGCTCGATGTCGGTCCTCTGTCCCACACCTGCAGGCCAGCCTGCGTCTCCCTGCGGGAGAATCTCGTCGGGCGCCAGTACCTCGAGATGGTGTTGCTGGCTCTTGTGGGCGGCTGGGCCTATTTTGCCAACCTCCACCTGTCGTTATTGGAAGGCAGCGAAGGGCTCTATGCGGGCATCGCCGGAGAGATGGCCCGGCGGGGTGAATTCTTCGACCTCACTTACCAAGGTATTCCCTACTTCAATAAGCCACCGTTGTTTTTTTGGATGCTGAATCTCTCGACCTCGATCTGGGGCGACCACGAAATTGCCTTGCGCCTCCCCGGTTCGCTGGCCGCGGTGGGCACCATCCTGTTGACCTACGTGCTGGGGACCCAGTTGATGTCGTCTAAGGCCGGGTTCTGGGCGGCGCTGGCGGTGGCAACCAGCCACGTCTTTCTCTGGTATGGACGCCGTGTGTTGTTCGATTCGACATTAACGTGTCTGGTCACCCTGGCCCTCTTCGCCTGGATTCAGGTTCACATGCTGGGTCGCAGCTCACGTTGGTATCTGGTCGCGTTCGTGAGTATGGCGCTCGGAGCGATGCTCAAGGAGATGCATGGATTTTTCCTGCCCCTGCTGATCATGGCTCTGTATGCCGTGATTCAGCGCGACGCTCGAATGGTGCGAGACAGATTCTTCTGGGCCGGCCTGGCCTTGGCTGTCGCGCTGATGGCGGGATACGCGCAGATGCTGGGTCCCGGGTATCAGCACCATTTTCTACTAGAGAGTGCCGTCAAATCCATCTGGAACAGCGGCTTGTCCGGGGCAGCCGGGACCGCGAAGGACGGCCACCCGATTTATTGGTATCTGGGCATGATGTGGGCCGATTTCTTCCCCTGGTGCGCGCTGCTGCCGTCCGCCCTCGTGTTGTTGTGGACGCAGCGACCGCTGCGCTCGCATCCGACGGAGCTGTTGTTGCTGGTGTGGGTGCTGGGACTCTTCACGGCGTTCAGCCTGGCCACGCTCAAACGGGAGCCCTATCTGACGACCCTCGTTCCCGGCATCGGCCTGATGATCGGCTATTTCTATCATCGGTCAGACTCTTCCCCGGAAGCCTCTCGGCCGATGTCTCCGTTGTTGAGAGGTCTCCTGGTGATCCTAGCCCTTGTCTTCATCGGGGGAATGTTCTTCGGCGCCGCCCCGTTGCGTCGTCGCTGGCTGGTGTCGGCTCCGGTCGTGTCTCCCGTATTTGTCGTGATCATGGTCTCCCTGGCCGGGATGCTGCTGTATGCCGCGATCACAGCCCGCCTCCAGTTCGCGCTGCGTATGGTCGGCGTGCTTGCGGTAGCCTATATGGTGTTAGTCGTGAACTATGTGTTTCCGGCGATCGATCAGGCCGCTTCACCGCGAAAGGCCACGGAGGAGATCAAGTCCATGGCGAAGGAAGCGGGGCCGGCCATGTTTCTCTACATTCCCGGTTGGCCGAAGAACGAAGATGCCGTGTACTACCTGAAGCGGGACCAGATGGTGCCGGATCTGCAGAATCCAGAGGCGGTTCTGGCGGCGGCGCACAGCAACGGGACTATCAGAGTCATCACCGAAGAGAACCATGCCGTCATCCTGGAGAGCCGATCGGATCTCGCGACGGAGCGGATTCGCGAATTTCGGCAGCCGAGCCGCAAGCACCTGCTCCTGCTGTCCGTGCGGGAGCGAGCGTGAATCGGTCCGGCAGCGTCGCAATTCCGGGAGAAGAAGGAAGGGGGAAGTGTCGCAGAATCATGCAGGCGTTCCTTAGAGATACTTAAACGCACGTCTTGCATTCCTCGCGTGTGACCCGCAACACCACAGTCCTCTCATCGTGTTTGGCCCGAAACGCCACAATCCTCCATCTGATGCAATTTCAGCAGATCTTTCTCGACCGGTCTAACTCGTCGTTGTGTATACCGTCTCATTAAATCGTTTTCTCTTTTCTCCGCTCATGGCAGCTGAGTTGCAAGGAGAGATTCCACATGTCACAGGGCATCAGTGGGCGAACAGAGGGAGACAGCAGGTGATTCGGATAGTCGAATACTTGAAGTCATTCGTCGATCGTCCGGCAGCATGTCGGGCGATATCGTTCTCGACTGTCAGGACCTTACGTGGAACCAAATCTTCCTTCCGATCGACCGATTGAGTCGGGAGGGCAGGCTCATCCTCATCGCAAAAGGGCACGTCTCTATCAGGTTCAACGTCGAATGATAGGCTCCTCGAAGAGCGGTACCACACGAGTGTTTGAGTCGCCGGATAAGATAGGCTGCAGGGGAAGTCACGTACAGAAAACCTGACATGATCTGCTGCGAAAGCACGACCGGGCCCAGGTTTTGCCTTGACGAGCGTGTGCAAATTTTGGCAGTTATAAGTGGAAGAACGCAATCATGCCTCAAACCATGAACACATTCGTCATGAAAAAGATCGGCTCGGTGGGGATGATGGAAAAACCCATCGCTGATCCGGGACCGAACGATGCGATCGTCAAAACCACCGCCGCGCTCGTCTGCACGTCGGATGTCCATACCGTCGGCGGGGCGATCGGAGAACGCACCAACCTGACTCTGGGCCATGAAGCCGTCGGAGTCATTTACAAACTGGGCAGCGCGGTCAAGGGGTTCCGGGAGGGAGACCGGGTGGCCGTCAATGCGATCACCCCCTGTTACCAGTGCGAGAATTGCCTGCGCGGCTACACCTCGCAGTGTCAAGAGATGCTCGGCGGGTGGAAGTTTGCGAACGTGAAAGACGGAAACCTTGCCGAATATTTCCACGTCAACAGCGCGCAAGCGAACCTGGCGCCGATTCCCGCGACACTCACCGATGAGCAGGCCGCCTACTGCTCCGACATGATGTCGACCGGATTCATGGGGGCCGAGCATGCGAATATTCCCATCGGCGGCACGGTGGCGGTCTTCGCCCAGGGCCCGGTCGGACTCATGGCTACGGCGGGAGCCCGGTTGTTGGGCGCCGGCCTGGTCATTGCGGTGGAATCGGTTCCGCAGCGGAAGCAACTGGCGAAAGACTTCGGAGCCGATGTCGTGATCGACTTCACAGAGCAGGATCCCGTTCACGCCATTCTGGATCTGACGGGCGGCCAAGGCGTGGATTCCACAATAGAGGCCCTCGGGGCTCAGGCGACGTTCGAGGCCTGTATCAAGGCGACCCGTCCGGGCGGGACCATCTCCAATGTGGGCTATCACGGGCATGGAGACTACGTGCAGATGCCCCGCAAGGAATGGGGCGTCGGCATGGGCGACAAGGTCATCAGGACGGGGCTTTGCCCCGGTGGAGCAGAACGGATGAAACGGCTGATGCGCCTCATGGAAACCGGGCGCGTCAATCCGCTCCCCCTGACGACCCATCGATTCACATTCCACGATGTGGAGCAGGCGTTCGAGCTGATGAGAACGAAGGCTGATGGAATTTTGAAGCCGCTCATTACCTTTGCGTGAGGAGGCCCTTTCGCAACCTGCACCGTCGACGGTGCAGGGGCGGAGAGGTGCCCTCGCGTTGAGCGACGATCCGAATCGGAAACGGAATCGGGAAGGGAGAAGCAACCCTGTTGTCGAGGGAGTGACGGCTTATGCGTCTCAACACGTGGCTTTCCATCGTCGGCATCGGGCTGGCCCTGTTCTGGAGCAGGGAAGCGGAGACCAAGCCGTTGCCGGTGGTCCAGATTGGGATTGTCCGGGACGGACCGTCGGATCTCGTGCCGGAATTCCGCGACCTCATCCGGAAGGAGATCGTCGAACTGACCAGCCGGGAGTTCGACGTGCGGTTCCCCGACGAGGGACAGTTGCAGGGGGGATGGTCGGCGAAGGGAGTGAATCAAGCCGTCGATCGCTTGCTGGCTCAGCCTCGTGTCGATCTCATCATCGCGCTCGGTATCCTCGCCTCGCACGAAGTGAGTCAACGGAAGCCGTTGTCCAAACCGGTGATCGCTCCCTTCGTGCTCGATCAGCAGTTGCAGGGCTTGCCCTTTAAAAAGGGAACGAGCGGCGTCAAGAACCTGAACTACCTCGTATCCTTGAAGAGTTTCGATCGGAATCTCACCGCGTTCAAAGAGGTGTTTCCCTTTAGGCGGTTAAGTGTGCTGGTTGATCGCGTCCTGCTGGAAACCTTCCCGCTGTTCCAAGCTCGCGCCCGCAAGATCGCGGAAGCACAAGCGGTCCAACTCGCAGTGATTCCCGTCGATAGCTCCGGTCAAGCGGCCCTTGCCGCAATCCCTCCGAACACGGAAGCCGTGTACCTGTCGCCGCTGGTACGCCTCCCTTCGGCCGAATTCGACCACCTCGTGGCCGGTCTCACGGCTCGTCGTCTCCCCAGCTTTTCGTCCTCGGGACAGCGCGACGTCCAACGAGGCGTGTCCGTCGCCCTGTCGCCTGAGTTGGATGTGCGCCGAATGGCGCGGACGATTGCAGCGAATGTCCAGCGCATTCTCTCGGGAACCGACGCAGGACGGATTGAGACCGCCTTTGCTCAGGGCGAGCAGCTCTCCATCAACATGGCGACGGTGCGGGCCATCGACAAGTGGCCGAGTTTCCAAGTGCTCAGCGAGGCGGAGCTGGTGAACGAGGATGTCACCAATACCTCGCGACGCCTCGCATTATTCGATGCGGTACGCCACGCCATGGAAGGGAACCTGGACCTGGCTGCCGCGAACCGGAAGGTGGAGGCGGGACTCGGGCAGGTCGGTCAGGCACGGTCCGGCCTTCTGCCTCAGGTCCTCGTGGGCACCTCCGGCGTCCTCAACGGTCGAGGCCCCGACACATTTGGGACAGGCGGGACCCCCGGGCAAGCGGCCATCGCCATCGGCGGATTCCGCCAGCTCCTCTATTCGGACGATGCCTGGTCCCGTTATACGGTCGAGCAGAAGACGCAACTGTCGCGTGAAGAGGAGCGGAACCAGTTGCGACTGGATACCGCTCAAACTGCCGCGGTCGCCTATCTGACCGTGCTTCGGACAAAGACCGTGCAACGTATCCAAAAAGACAATCTCAAGCTGACGCGTTCCAATCTCGATTTGGCCGCCGCCCGTGAATCCGTCGGCTATGCCTTGCGGGACGAGGTCTTTCGATGGGAAGCAGAGGTGGCCAACGGACAAAAATCCGTCCTGTCCGCCGCGGCGCAAGAACGGCAGGCGGAGGTGTCCTTGAACCGAGTGCTCAACCGGCCCTTGGAGGAAACGTTTTCCACGGTGGAGCAAACCCTGGAAGATCCCGCTCTGCTGGGCGATACGCGTCAGCTGTTCGAGTACATCGAGAACCCGCGGGGGTTTCAGGTGTACCGAGACTTCGAAGTCGAAGAAGGGATCAAGGCGGCTCCCGAGTTGCGGCGGCTGGATGCGTTGATCGCGGCGAAGGAACGGACCCTCACGAACGCCCAACGAGCCTTTTGGGTCCCGGAGATCGCCCTGCAGGGCGCAGGGTTCCAGCAGTATGCCCAAGGGGGAGGCGGCGCGGGGAGCCTGACCGTTCCGCTAGGGCCGGTCGGCTTTGCACAGACGCAGAACAATTTTTATGTGGCGAGTATCGGCCTGACTTTTCCGCTGTTCCAAGGCGGGAATAAAAGCGCCACTGCGTTGAAGGCCCGTGAAGAACTGCGCCAGATTCAGATCGAACGGACCGCAGCCGCACAACAAGTGGATCAGCGAGTCCGCACGGCGCTGTATCAAACCGGTGCTTCATTCCCCAGCATCCGACTCTCGCGGAAAGCGGCCGAGTCGGCCCGCAAGAACTTGGATCTCGTTGTGGACCAGTACTCGAGGGGAGCGGTCGACATCATCAAGCTGCTGAATTCGCAGAACGCCGCGATAGCGGCGAACGAAGCGGCGGCCAACGCCGTGTACGATTTCCTGATCGATTTGATGGGGGTGCAGCGGGCGGTGGGACAGATGAGCTTCTTTCAGAGTTCGGAAGAGCGGACCGCCTGGTTCGAGCGGTTGAAGTCGTTCTATATGAACGCCGGGGTGTCGCCGGTGGCGCACCGACAACAACGCAACTGATTGCCAGAGGGTGAGCCCATGCCGAATCCGAACATGACCCGACGCCTCATCGGAGGCACCGTCCTCATCCTGTTGATCGCGGCGGGAACGTCCGTATGGTGGTTCTATCTCCGTACTCCGCCGCTGATCGGATTCGGCAGCGGGAATGGACGGCTCGAAGTGCAGGAGATCGATGTGGCCACCAAGTTTCCCGGCCGCATTGCGGCGGTGCTGGTCGATGAAGGCAAGACGGTTCAAGCCGGGGAAGCGCTGGCGCGCATGGACACCAGTTCCCTGAACGCTCAGTTGAGAGAGGCGCAGGCGCAAATCCAGCGATCCAGACAAGGCAAAGTCACGGCCCAGGCGGGAATCGCTCGACAGCGAAGCGAAGAGTTGTTGGCTGAGCGGGATCTGGAGCGGGCGCAGGCGCTGTACGTCAACGCCAACATCTCCGTGAAGGACTACGACCGCGCCCAGGCTCAGATGAAAACGGCCAAGGCCGCCACCTCCCAGGCCGAGGCCCAACTGGCCGAGGCGGCAGCGGCCATCGAGGCGAGCCTCGCCCAAATGGATCGGATTCAGGCCGACCTCAAGGAGAGCGTGCTGCTGGCCCCGCGGAGCGGCCGGGTCCAATTCCGGTTGGCCGAACCAGGCGAGGTGCTGGCGGCCGGAGGAAAGGTCTTGACGCTCATCGATCCGACCGATGTCTACATGACGGTGTTCCTGCCCGCCGCGGTGGCGGGGAAAATAGCGCTGGGAGCCCAGGCGAGGATTACACTCGATGCGGCGCCGGATCTCGTCATCCCCGCGGCGGTTTCGTTTGTCGCGGATAAGGCGCAGTTCACCCCGAAGGAGGTGGAGACCAGGTCGGAACGCGAGAAGCTGATGTTTCGGATCAAAGTCAAAATCGATCCGGAGTTGGTCAAAGGCCATGAAGCCCTCGTCAAACCGGGACTTCCCGGGGTGGCCTATGTGCAACTCGACTCCGCCGCTCCATGGCCCTCATATCTTCACACGAAGCTCGTCCCATGAGTGCATCATCGACCATAGTGGCTCGTCTTACCGATGTGACCCATCGGTATGGGGACACCACTGCCGTGGATGGGGTGACGTTGGACATTCCGGCCGGAGGCATGGTGGGGTTCCTCGGGCCGGACGGAGTCGGCAAATCCAGTCTGTTGGGTTTGCTCGCCGGCGCGAAAAAAATTCAAAGTGGTCGGGTCGACGTCCTCGGTGGCGATATGGGGACGGTGCGCCATCGCACCGAGGTCTATCCGCGAATCGCCTATATGCCTCAGGGATTGGGAGGCAACCTCTATGCGACCCTCTCCGTGTTCGAAAACGTGGATTTCTTCGGCCGCCTATTCGGGCAGAACCGTGAGGAGCGCGAATGGCGGATCAAGGACTTGCTGCACAGCACGGGGTTGACACCGTTTCGGGACCGTCCCGCCGGGAAGTTATCGGGCGGCATGAAACAGAAACTGGGCTTATGTTGCTCGCTGATTCACGACCCCGATCTGTTGATTCTGGATGAACCGACCACCGGAGTTGATCCGTTGTCGCGCCGGCAGTTCTGGGACCTTGTTGATCGGATCAGGAAGCGGCGCGCGGGGATGAGCGTACTCGTGGCCACCGCCTACATGGAGGAGGCTGAGCGATTCGACTGGCTGGTGGCCATGGACGCGGGGAAGGTCCTTGCGACAGGGAGCCCGGCGGAACTGAAGGGTCGCCTGAACGTCCGCACGTTGGAAGACGCCTTTGTCTCATTGCTCCCCGAAGAGAAACGCCGGGGCCACAGCGCCATCGCGATACCTCCCCGCCGGAGACACGAGGGCCCGCCGGCGATCGAAGCGCATGAACTCACGATGCGGTTCGGCACGTTTACGGCGGTCGATCATGTGAGTTTTCGCATCGAGCGCGGCGAGATCTTCGGCTTCCTCGGGTCGAACGGCTGTGGCAAGACCACCACGATGAAGATGCTCACCGGCCTGCTGCCCGCATCGGAAGGAGATGCCAGGCTGTTCGACCGGCCGGTGAACGCCCAGGATCTGGAGACACGCAAGCGTGTCGGCTTCATGTCCCAGGCGTTTTCTCTCTACAGCGAACTCACGGTGCGGCAAAACCTGGAGCTGCATGCCCGCCTCTTCCACCTCCAGCCGGAGAAGATCCCAGGACGCGTGTCCGAACTCACCCAGCGGTTTAAGCTGAAAGACTATTTGGATGATCTGGCGGAGGCGCTGCCGTTGGGAATTCGCCAACGTCTCTCCCTCGCCGTGGCGGTGGTCCACCAGCCGGAGGTGTTGATCCTGGATGAGCCGACATCCGGCGTCGATCCGGTCGCTCGCGACGGGTTCTGGGAATTGCTGATCGAACTCTCCCGCAAGGACAACGTGACGATCTTCATCTCCACCCACTTTATGAACGAAGGGGAACGTTGCGACCGTATCTCGCTGATGCACGCGGGGCGTGTGCTGGTGAGCGACACGCCCGAAGGCGTGATCCGTACTCGCGGCGTTGCGAACCTCGAGGAGGCCTTTATCGGCTATCTCGAAGAAGCAAGCGGAGAGGCGACCCAGAAAGAGGGTATTGAGGAAGCCGCCCGGACAATGCCTTCCGCAGCGGGACCCGCACGAGCTGATCGTGGCAGGGCGTTCAGCCCCATGCGGCTGTTCGCCTATGCCCACCGCGAGGCCATGGAGCTGAAACGGGACCCCATCCGGCTTACGTTCGCGCTGCTGGGATCGGTGCTGCTCATGTTCATTCTCGGGTATGGCATTACCATGGACGTGGAGGACCTGCGCTTCGCCGCCCTGGACCGTGACCGAACGCCGCAGAGCCGGGACTACATTCAGAATCTCGCCGGCTCACGCTACTTCATCGAGCGTCCGTTCATCACCGATGATGCGGAACTGGACCGGCGGATGCGCAGCGCCGAGTTGAGCGTGGCGATCGAGATCCCTGAGGGGTTCGGACGGGATCTGAAGCGAGGGCGCCGGACCGAGGTCGGCGTGTGGGTCGACGGCGCCAGTCCGTTCCGGGGCGAGACCATCAAGGGATACGTACAAGGCATGCACTATCAGTACCTCGCCGACCTCGCCCGTCGCACGGATGGCGCTCAGCCACAGACCGGCCTCGCCGATCTCGAGATGCGCTACCGCTACAACCAGGACTTCAAAAGTCTGGAATCGATGGTTCCGGCGGTGATTCCGCTGTTATTGGTTTTCATTCCGGCTCTCATGACGGCCCTCGGCGTGGTGCGGGAGAAAGAGCTCGGCTCCATCACGAATCTGTATGTGACGCCGGTCACACGCCTGGAGTTCCTGCTGGGAAAACAGCTCCCCTACGTCGCCCTCAGCATGGTCAGCTTCTTCGGCCTCGTCGCCTTGGCGGTCGTGGCGTTCAACGTGTCTCTCAAGGGAAGTTTTATCACGCTGACGTTGGGAGGAGTTCTGTATGTGATCGTCACGACGGGAATCGGCTTGCTGATGTCCGCGTTCACCCGTAGCCAGATCGGTGCAGTGGCCGGGACAGCGATCTTGACGATGCTGCCCACGGTCCAGTTTTCGGGGTTGACCGATCCGGTGTCCTCGCTTGAGGGGATCGGCGCACTTATCGGCCAGGTCTGGCCGGCGACCTATTTCCTCGTGATCAGTCGCGGGACCTTTACCAAGGGCCTAGACTTCTGGGACCTCTATGGGTACCTGATGGCCTTGGCGATTTTCATCCCGGTCTTGACTCTGCTCAGCGTGGTCTTGCTGAAAAAACAGGGCACATGAAGATGACGCACGTATCCAATATCATCCAGCTGGGGCTCAAAGAATTGCGCAGCCTGGGGCATGACAAGATTCTGGTCTTCTTCATTCTCGCGAGTTTCTCGATCATGATTTATTCGGCTGCGACGGCTCAATCCCGAGAGCTGCATAACGCGCCGATCGGCATCGTCGACGAGGATGCGTCGCCGCTCTCGGCTCGCATCATCAGCGCCTTCTATGGTCCCTATTTCAAACAGCCGCGACTGATCTCGATGGACGAGATCGACCCTGGCCTGGATGCCGGGGAGTACACGTTTGTGCTCGATATCCCTCCGGACTTTCAAAAGGACGTGCTTGCCGGCAAGCACCCGGCGCTTCAGGTCAACATCGATGCCACGCGGATGACGC
Organism: Nitrospira sp.; assembly: GCA_037045225.1. Classification (NCBI taxonomy): domain Bacteria; kingdom Pseudomonadati; phylum Nitrospirota; class Nitrospiria; order Nitrospirales; family Nitrospiraceae; genus Nitrospira; species Nitrospira sp. Next base: position 3,213 of record JBAOHZ010000008.1, on the reverse strand, counting down.
AGGCCTTCATCGGCGCGAATTACATCCAAAACATTGTGACGGGTGAAATCGCCGAAGTTGTCCAGCGCCATCGGACCGGGACCGTGCTGCCGATTACGCTCGCGATACGTGTGAAGTTCAATCCCAACCTGAGCGGCGTTTGGTTCGGCGGCGTGATGGAGATCATCAGCCAGGTGACGATGTTGTCGATCATCCTGACCGGTGCCGCCCTGATTCGGGAACGCGAGCACGGCACACTCGAGCATCTGATGGTCATGCCTCTCGCTCCCTTTGAGATCATGGCGGCCAAGGTGTGGGCGAACGGCTTCGTCGTATTGATCTGTACCGGGTTGTCCTTGCGGTTCGTCGTGCAGGGAGCCTTGGGGGTTCCCATCGCTGGTTCCGCCCCGTTGTTCCTGTTCGGGGCGATGCTGCACCTGTTCTCCACGACCTCGATGGGCATCCTCATGGCGACGGTCGCTCGCTCGATGCCGCAATTCGGGCTGCTGATGATTCTCGTCATCCTGCCGTTGCAGATGCTGTCCGGTGGCATCACACCGCGCGAGAGCATGCCGGAGATCGTGCAGACCATCATGCTGGCGGCGCCGACCACGCATTTTACGAGTTTGGCTCAGGCCATCCTGTACCGCGGCGCCGGCTTCGACGTGGTCTGGCCGCAGTTTGCGGCGATCATCGGAATCGGCGCCGTATTTTTTGCCGGGGCTCTGTTACGTTTCCGCGCAAGTTTGGCCGCAGAACGATGACAGGCTCGCTTCGAGGTTTTTGCCGGAGTCGGATCACATGCGGAACTTTCTCGACGCAGCAATCGGTCAAGAGCACTCTCGTCGTCTTTCGCGGCTTGCGCAATGCACGGTCCTTGCGCTGCTCTCCCTCAGTCACCATGGTCCGGCCACTGCCGAGGAAACGACCCATGGTGATTGTCGCTATGAAGGAATCGGCACGGTCTCTTCAAGCGACGGTTCGTCCGCGATGGAAGCCTTTCCCGAAAACGACGTCTTTCGTCCGCTCTGGGCCGATCCGAAACAGCCGCAGTTTTTTGCCTCCTGGCAGGCGACCCGCATCCGCTCCAACAACACCTCTGCCAATCTCGGATCGGTCGGGTTCGGCGATAACTTCGGTCTCATCGGACGGCGGAACGGTTGCAACGGCTGGCAGGTCGGCATTCTCGCCGGTGTCTTTGCGCAGTTCGATATGGATGCCGCTTCCTCCGACCTCATCAATGCTGACTACATAATCGGGATTCCTGTCTCGTGGCGGAGCGGACTCATCTCCGCCCGCGTGCGGCTGTACCATCAGAGCAGTCACCTGGGCGATGAGTTTCTCTTGGGCAGACCAGGATTCAATCGGGTGAACCTGAGCTTCGAGGCGGTCGAGGCGATCGTGTCCCTCGACGCGCCGGGAGGGTGGGGACGGGTGTACGCCGGCGGAAGCACGTTGATTCACCGGGAACCGGCCACCCTGGACCGGAACGGGGTGCACTGGGGAATAGAGTTACGAGGACCAACCATCGTGGCCCCGATCTTGGCGGGATCACTGCCTCGACTTCGTCTGACTCCGGTCCTCGGCACGGACTTTCAGACCTTCGAGGAACTTCATTGGATCATCAATACCAACGTCATCGGCGGTGTGGAATGGTCGAAGGCCGGCACCGACCGCCGCTTCAGGTTGCTCCTGAACTATTATCACGGTGTCGCTCCCTACGGGCAGTTCTTCGCCCAAAAGATCGAGATGGTCGGTGGAGGACTGTATCTGTCGTTTTGACCGAGAGCTGACCGAAAGGAGTGATGTATGGACCAGGCGAGAGAGACTACCGATATCGCGACGATCGGTGAAGGGGAGACGAAGATGAACGCAGTAGTTCATACGCTGCTTATCCTCATCGTCCTCATGGGCGCATGCGAGGGTGGCGTCATGGCGGCAAAAGAGTCTGCTGTCCCAGGTAAGCAGCTCTACGTGAAGTACTGCATGGTCTGCCATGGTGCCAGTGGAAAGGGAGACGGCCATCGGTTGTTCAACCCACCGCCTGCCGATCTAACCTCCGCCTCCGTTCGGAAGAAACTCGATAGTGACTTGCTCAAGACGATCCATGATGGGAGGACGAATACCGCGATGGGAACCTGGCAGTGGGTACTGTCCGATGAGGAGGCCCGTGAAGTGCTCGCGTATGTGCGCTCGCTTCCACAGTGAAGCAAAAGGCAAGAAGCGACAGAACTTCACCATGGCAAACCTGTGGGAATCGGACCAGGCGGGCACGGCATGGCTCCTCGTCTGCACGTTGAACAGAAGATCCAGCCAAAGGAAGGAGTCAGGCTTATGGGCAGAGTGTCGCAGAAAGGATTGAGCCGGGAGTTGCTGCGAAAGATGGACGCGTACTGGCGCGCGGCCAATTATCTCTCCGTCGGCCAAATTTACCTGTACGACAATCCGCTGCTGAAACGGCCGCTCAAGCGCGCGCACATCAAGCCGCGGTTGCTCGGTCATTGGGGGACGACCCCTGGTCTGAACCTCATCTATGTTCATCTCAACCGGCTCATCAAGGAACAGGACCTGAACGTCATCTATATCACCGGCCCGGGACACGGCGGGCCCGGCCTGGTGGCCAACGCCTACCTTGAGGGGACGTATAGCGAGGTGTACCCCAACATCTCCCAGGATGAGGAAGGCATGAAGCGGCTGTTCACCCAGTTCTCGTTCCCCGGCGGAATCCCGAGTCACGTCGCGCCGGAGACCCCCGGCTCCATTCACGAGGGCGGCGAGCTGGGGTACTCCCTCTCACATGCGTACGGGGCAGCGTTTGATAACCCGGAGTTGATCGTCGCCGCCGTGGTGGGCGACGGCGAAGCGGAAACCGGTCCGCTTGCGACGAGTTGGCATTCCAACAAATTTCTCAATCCCGCCCGCGACGGAGCCGTGTTGCCGATTTTGCATTTGAACGGCTACAAGATCGCCAATCCCACGGTGCTCGCGCGGATTCCCGAGGAAGAGCTGACCCTCCTGTTCCGCGGCTACGGCTATACCCCCTATGTCGTCAAAGGCAACGATCCGATGTCGGTCCATCAGCAAATGGCCGGGACGCTGGATGCCGCGATCGCGGAGATCAAGCGCATTCAAACCCGTGCGCGGACACAGGGACTGAAGACACGTCCGAGTTGGCCGATGATCATCCTCCGCACGCCGAAAGGGTGGACCTGTCCGAAGGAAATCGACGGCAAG